>JAGBYW010000045.1 GCA_017628555.1 Bacteroidaceae bacterium
CCCTAAAATTATTAGTAATGTATTTTAAAATATGTTACTAATAATTTTTTTTAGGTTACTAATAATTTTCATTAAAACTGGTTTAGTTTTTTGAAACACTGAAACCAATCTGAAATCATAAACAAAAACTCCCTGCCTTCATAAGAAGCGGGGAGTTCCTATTTATTCGTGAGGCAAGGTAGGGGGAGCGCCCCATCCCATTTATGGGCATCATTTTTTTCTTGAGAAATTTAAGCCGAAATAGAAGTTAAGGTAACTGATGGAATTTCGAAAATGGAAGTATGCCCGGTTATAACCATAGACGTAGTTGACGAACGAGGCGCCTGCGTAGTAACGGGTGTTGTTCCACACCAGGGCGGCGCGAGAGGTGAAATCGAAGTTGAAGGTGCGCACATCATCGAGCAACACTTTTTTGTCCCAGGGTTCTCCCTTCGTCTTTTTATACCCTATAGCTGGCATTAGCGAGATGTTGAAAAGCAGGTTTCGCGCGATTACCCAGTTATAGGCATAGCCTAATGAGAGGCCTGCGTTGTAATAATTGATGGTACCGATTTTCATAGCGTCAAATAGCGCAGGTTTGCCCTGAGGGGTATGGAGCAGGGCGGCAGGGAGTTGGCGGTGGTCGAAATGGATTTTGTGGTGGTCGTAGCGCAAGCCAAGGATGAATGAGCCTGAGCTGATGCGCTGCACCGTTGATTGCGCATAGGCGGCGGGGTATGAAAAGCGGCGGTGGTTGAACACGTAATAGACGCTCGCCATCGTAGAGTAGGCCTTCATACCATTAAAGTCGTGCCCGTCAAAGGCGCCGCTATTTACGCCCGCAAACCCCTTGACGCGCCCTAATTTGAAGTCGGCCTTATTGCGTATGTACATAAAGTCACCCCCGATTTTTGAGGTATAGATGGAGAGGTTAAACTCGGTGTTGCGCGTGGCCCTCCCGATGCTCCCTACGTCAAACGTGTAACCCAAAAACAGCCACCGCCAACCGAAGTAGGGTCCTACCTTGACGGAGGAGCGCGGGGCGACGTCTATCTCTTGGTAATTTCCCACATCATTTTTGGCGCGCAAGCGATAATGTTGCCAATAGTTGGTGTTTTGTAGCATGGCGGCGTAGTTGAAATGATTGGGTTCAATATAGAGTGTATCGACGTCGTCCAACTTTTTCACCTTTCGCTTCATCTCTGCCACGCCCTCGGAGACGGTAGACAGAAGTTCGCGAGCAAGGCCAGGTGATTGGACGGAATCACCCAGCACAGCGCCCCTGCTGGCAAAAACGGCGGACGTAAACCAGCAGGCGGTTAGTATGCTTATGTAGCGTAGTTGCATAAGGACAAGTGGGGGATTGTTGTATTAAGGAGGAAGGGTCAGACTTTACCTAATATCCGGTCTACCACCCAATTAACGGGGGTTGCACTGATGCAATCACAGGTGCAGATGGCCTTTCCCTGTAGGTGTTCTACAACATTACGGATAAGCGGGAGTTGCACGTAGGGCGGAGTTGTGATACGTATGACTTCGTCTCCGCGCTCGGTGTGTAACTTGATGGGATCGTAGGTGAAAACGGAAAAACTTATTGACCCCTTGTCGCCAATTATTTGTATACAGTCTTCCTTTGCCGATTCGTGTGCCACAAAGCACCAACTGCCCGACCCTGGCACTCCGTTGGCAAATCGAAAGCAGGCGCTTACGCTATCTTCCGTCTCATACAATCCGCCACGATTGGCGGTAAATCCCTCGGCCTCAATAATGGGTCCGAACATCTCTTGAAGCAGGTCTATTTGGTGAGGCGCCAAGTCGTAGAAATATCCACCTCCCGCAATATCAGCCTGCACACGCCAGGGGAGGTTGCGGGAATTGTAATCAAGATCGCGAGGGGGCACGGCAAAACGTATCTGCACACCCACGACGTTGCCTATTTCGCCAGATGTAACAAGTTGTTTAACACGCTGGAAATATTCTAAATACCTACGATAATAGGCCACGAAACAGGGCATCCCCGTAGTGTGAGAGATGCGGTTGATGCGGCAACAATCTTCATAATTTGCCGCCATAGGTTTTTCTACATATACAGGTTTGCCTGCCTTCATCGCCATGATGGCAAAGGTAGCGTGTGTGGAGGGCGGTGTGGCGATGTATACGGCATTAACCTCAGGGTCGTCAAGCAAGGCCTGGGGGTCTGTATACCAATGCTTAATACCGTGGCGTTGAGCGTAAGAGCGTGCTTTTTCTTCACTACGACTCATCACGGCAACAACCTTTGAATCTTCAACAAGCGAAAAGGCGGGACCACTCTTTTTTTCAGTCACTTCTCCACAACCGATAAAGCCCCATTTTATAACTTTCATAGGTTTTTATTAAAAAAATATACACACAGGAGCGCACGACAAAAAAGGAGGATTTTTTACTCGATGCATTTCTTATTCAACCCTAAGATGCGCTGGGTGATGGTATCCGTGGGATATATTGACATAGGGGTTAAATGCTTGTCTGCATTGCCCACTTGGGGGAGTTCCCAGCGTTGGAAATATACCCCACCAAGATGTTGCCCCGTATCGGGAAATGTATAGTTTAACACAAATTGAAAGTAACTATCACGCAATGAGGTAACACTTTCGGGAAGTCGAAACATTTTATCACGCGGATAAGCGCATGCCGACACAATGAGAGGTTTCTCTACAAGAGACATGCGGCGCGATATATGCTTCAACAATTCGGCAGATTTCATGTAACAATTACGTAAACCGAGGTAAAGATTGGTTGAAGACACCCATCCTCTCTCAAGAGGGAGCAAAGAAACAGAAAGTATGTCAACACTTTCACACATGATGGCGCTATCCACAAGTTTCTCTATACCACCACGTCTTTCCTCAACCTCACATATTATAAGGTGATTGGGACAATGTTTTCTGACCAACGCTGCTTGACTGCAAGAGTTGACTTCCCATGACCAAATTTCTTTCTTCTTACTAAAATTCTTTAACTCAAAGATGGGGAACTCAGGATTCACCACCACACAGAGTTTTAAGTCCTTTTGTTTTGCCCACTTCACACACTGCTTAAGTTGAGAAATATTTTCTGGCATGATGCGCAAACTGTTCCATCCATATTGAGCAGCGACTTCAAATGACCGTTTTTCAAGGGTTGAAGCATGAATATTCACCCCAATAGGTCTCCATGTGCGTCCATCACAATAAAGTTGCCCCTCCCTCACTTCAACAAAAGCGCTACTTGGCAATGAAAGAAAAAGTAGCAATAATAAGAGTATTTTTCGCATATTCGTTTTTTACAATTCAACCCCTTTTAAGAGTAGAGGGAGATACTATTAGTAAAGCGCTATAGCGTGTTGGCGAGAGATCTCAAGTTCGTGCAATGACTCTGAGGTGGTCTCAGCGGTTCTCATAACTTCTTGCTCATTTTGCAGCTGAGTTACAGCAGGCGAATACATACGTTCACCCCCATCAATTATGTATAGTTTCTTTGCAAGAATCACAAGTTGTGAAGCGTCTGAACTCCACAATACCGGTGCATCATAATATGGCGCCAAGTGTCGTGCTGTATGTTCAACGGAAGTTGTTGCTCCACCAATTAGGATGGGAACCTTACATCCAGTTTGTTGAAACAACTGAACAACATGCTTCATCTCTGAAAGTGAAGGCGTTATTAGTCCGCTAAGTCCTACAAATTCAGGGTTATATCTTAATGTCGCATCCAAAATAACTGATGCTTCAACCATCACTCCCAAATCTATCACCTCATATCCATTGCAGCGCAAAAGCGTGGCACAGATATTCTTACCGATATCGTGAACATCCCCTTTCACGGTTGCTAAAATCGCTACGGGTTTGGTGGTGGCAGCATTCGTTGTTGGCAAATGAGGGCGCAAAAGTTCTACCACATAACTCATAACCTCAGCCGCACGAATTACTTGGGGCAAGAACAGTTCGCCATTCCCAAACAACACCCCAACTTGCTCCATCGCCTCCATAAGATAGATTGTGATGATTTCTATTGCAGAATGCCTTATCAACAAATCATCAATTATCACATTCAATTCGTGTGTACGTCCTTTCAAAATTGCCTGCTTCAAACTTTCTTCTGGAGTGAGAATCTTAACGTCATCATTTTTTGAAATTGTGTGATTCTTATTCTGCTTCATCGTAACGCTCCAATCCATCAGTTCCTGAGTAACATCATCTCCACGCAAAATGGCATTCTCTAATAGTCCCCTCAGTGCTGTTGGAATTTCCGCAATATCATCCATTGCGGCAGGGTTTAAAATTACCATATCCATGCCTATTTGTTGCGCATGATGCAAAAATACGCTGTGAAGCGCACGACGCATCGGTTCACACCCACGGAAAGCAAAAGACAGATTACTCAACCCGCCCACAATGTGAGTCTCTGGAAATTGCTGACGTAGAGTTTTTATCGTATAAAGCAAGTCTTTACCATACCTCATGTGCTCAGCAACACCCGTACATATTGCTAATACATTGGGATCAAGAATAATATCCTCAACTGGAAAATCTAATTCATTACGCAGCAAATTGTATGCACGTTGACATACAGCCATACGATGCTCAAATGTAGTAGCCTGCCCCGTTTCATCTGCTGCCATTACTACAACCCCTGCCCCATAAGCAGCAATCGTGCGTGCTTTACTGAGAAATTGTTCCTCACCATCTTTCAACGAAATAGAATTAACAATAACCTTACTGGGAACAACATTGAGAGCCTCCTTTACCACCTCCCAATTAGAGGAATCTATCATCAATGGCACACCAACTAGTCGAGGTTCTGCCGCAAAGGCGTTCAAAATCTTACTCATTTCACAAACCGCATCAAGCATGGGAGCATCCACATTTATATCAATCGCCCACGCCCCATCATCCACTTGACGGAGTGCCAAGTTCACAGCGTCATCATAACGACCTTCTGCTATCATAGTCTTAAACAGACGCGACCCCGCCACATTACAGCGTTCACCAATGACATGTAATTTATCTAATCTAGGAGTAGTTCCAAGGGATACACACTTGTGAGGTTCAACACCTAATGTTTCTACCTCTTTTTTTAGCAAACGAATGTGCTCATCTGTAGTACCACAACAACCGCCTACGACACGAACCAATCCACCCTTCAACACGGGGCGAATCTGAGACACAAAATCTGAGGCACTCAAGGTATAACGTCCTGAAGCATCTGGCAGTCCTGCATTAGGATAAAATCCCACACATCCATTATAGTTTTCAGAAAGTTGCACAACAAACGGAAGTAGTGCTTGAGGTCCAAAACCACAATTCAAAGAGATAACCGCAGGATGCGCATAACTCATGGTACGCACAAAATCTGTCACATGAAACCCAGTAAGCATACGCCCATTGGTATCTGCAAGCGTAAGACTCAACCAAATATCGACCTTCTTACCAACATCTACCATTGCTCTATGAGCACCTGCAATAGCAGCCTTGGCATTCATAGTATCAAAAATAGTTTCGATAAGTAACACGTCTGCACCACCACGAATCAATCCACGCGCCTGACCTTGATACCCCTCAGACATTACCTCAAAACTGGGGCGCACATCATCACAATCAAGTGTTAGACTGCGATTTGTAGGTCCCATACTTCCAGCAACAAAGCGCTCTCTTCCATCCTTAGCAAACTGATCTGCAACCATGCGCGCTAACTTAGCACCCTCAAAAGCTAATTCCTCAGCTCGATTAGATAGTCCATATTCGGCAAGAGACAAAGCATGTGCCGAAAAGGTGTTACTCGTAATAATATCTGCACCTGCACACAAATACTTCTCATGAATACGTGTAATGTGTTCTGGATGATTTACATTCAAAAGTTCCACAGGAGTAGCGACATCTCCCTCCCTTTGTAACATAGTTCCCATTGCACCATCAAGTACAAGTAGACGATGCTTTAAAGCATGGGAAAAGTTTGAAGAATATATCATAGAGTTAGAGGTATTCATAAATATATTTGTCCCTGATAAGTATTGAGCAAAGTTAGTAATAATTATTCAGTGAAAGATCATCTGCTAAAAAAACTATCAAACAAAAGAATATTAAGTATCCTCTACTATCTCTTACAAAGTTATTACTGTCTGATAATGTTATTTTTGCGTCACATAAAAAAGCAGAATTACCAAAAGGAGTTCAGTTTCTTTTTGGTTTCTTTGTTTTCGCTAAATAATATCCTATAGACATGAGCAAAAGTACACATTTTACCAGACTGTTCCCATTGCCCAAAGGCAAACAAAAATGAGATATAACAACTGGTAGTTATGCGTGCATTGCCCCCGTAGGAGGGCAAACTTGCTTAACCGCGGGTGAACGCAGTGAACCTGCGGTGATTGACAACAAGCGAATGAATGTATCGGTCTTTGCCCCCCCCCTGTTTAGGAGGACGAGCAAAGAATTTGCGGTGGGGGAATTAGGAGGATCCACAACAACCAATGGTAGCAGTCCGAACAGACAAGTGAGCGGAAAGCAAGAGGGTAAGTTCAACAACTTAGAGTATATCCAGTTGCTGTGGGTCCTCCTACGGGGACCGATAGAAAAGCATAGTCGTCATCCCTAATCCGCAGGATCGCCTTGCTCACCCGCGGTTATGCAAGTGTGCTTTCCTACGGGGAAATTACGAAAGTGATTTGCTGAAGTGTCTACATTGCCTAAACACAAACAAAACAATGCAGTAACATGCTTGCTGAGGGTTTTGTTATATAGGAGCAATAATTCTGAAAATGTTGTCCATCTATTCCTAACGTACATAAAATGGCTATAGATAATACACTTTTTGTCCACCCTGCCGGCTTCTTATAACAAATATTACAACCTGTAAAATATCATATCATAAAAACTCCCGCATCATCTTAATTGACGTTGCGGGAGTTTTTAATCGTTGGTGTAGAAACAACTATGCTGCAATATTAGGTTTTTCAAGTCCATAGTTCTTCTTACGGTCTTCGCGCAAAAGGAAAATTGAGATAACGATGGCGATGACACCGAAGGAAGCAAAGGTGAACATGGATTGTGTATAGTCAATAATACCATTTTCATTGGTGTTTGCCTGGTTGATTTTACCAATGAGGATAGGCACCATTGATAAACCTATATTTTGAATGTAAAAGATAATGGCGTAGGCTGTTCCGAGGAGGTGCATAGGAATAATCTTGGGTACGGAGGGCCACATGGCGCTTGGTACAAGACCAAAGGCGATACCAAGGATAACCATCATACACACGGCGATAGCGACACTATTGATGTTGGGGATAGCGAATACGATGTGCACAATGGTGAGGAGTAAACTTCCGATGAGCATGAGCGTCGCACCTCGCCCTACACGGTCATAGAGGTAACCGAAGAGAGGGGTGAGCACGATGGTGCCGTAGGGAAGCATCGAGGGTATCCATCCTGCAAGGTCGGCGTCCACACCATACTTCATGACCATAAGTTTGGTGGCAAACTTCAAGAAGGGGAATACTCCTGCATAGAACATTAGGCAGAGCAAGGTGATGTACCAAAAACCTCGGTTGTTGAAAAGTAGACTTAAGTGTGAAAACTTGAATGACTCATCTGTTTCGTTTTGTGCGTTTTCATTTAGCGTTTTGTCTAACTTCTTATCCATTACGCAATAAACGAAGAACGAGAGTACACCAGCGCAGAGGAGTGATGCACCGAGGGCGATGCTTGTGCTGATACCGCCATACTGCATGGCGATGGGGAGCGAGAGGCTCAAAGCGCCAGCTGTACCTAAGCGCGCCAATGCTACTTGCACCCCCATTGCAAATGCCATTTCATAACCTTTAAACCATTTTGCAATTACCTTCGTTACGGTGATACCTGCGATTTCACAACCTACTCCATAGGTGGCAAATCCTAAACAGGCAAGTACTACCTGCATTTGATAGCCCATTATCTCGCCTTCAAAGGTGTGAGACACGGCGTACCATTTAATGATTGCACCTACAAACATTAAACTGGTTGACAAAATACCCGTAATACGTATGCCGAATTTATCTAATATGATACCTCCAAAGAAAAGGAGCAGAAGGAAGACGTTAAAGAAACCGTAACTACCCGAGAAAAAACCATATTCGTCGCTAGTCCATGCATGACCTCCATTTTCAACGGAAGCGGTAAGAATTGATTCGAGCGGTGCCATAATGTCGGTAAAGAAATAGGCGAACATCATGGTGATACTCACGATAAGGAGCGCAGTCCAGCGTGCAGTCCTTGAATAGCGAAGCGTTTGATTAAGTTGTTCTGTCATTGTTTATTAAAAGTTTATTGTGAAATTTAAGTTGGCGAAGGATTCTATAATTTCTGAGTAAGGCAGATTCACCAACTTATTCCGAAATTCAAGTATCCCCAATTATTTTCCTTCATCCTTCAACCACTGATCCAACCAGCGGAAGAACGTGCGTTGCCAGAGGATGCCGTTCTGGGGTTTGAGCACCCAGTGGTTTTCGTCGGGGAAAAGAAGGAGTTG
Organism: Bacteroidaceae bacterium; assembly: GCA_017628555.1. Classification (GTDB taxonomy): domain Bacteria; phylum Bacteroidota; class Bacteroidia; order Bacteroidales; family Bacteroidaceae; genus Alloprevotella. The sequence goes on from JAGBYW010000045.1 coordinate 8,503, forward strand.
GGCGGGAATACCACGAAGGCGCGCTGCGGTAAAGGCGCTTTCAGCCTGGGTGTATTCAATGCGGAAGTCCTTTTGTCCGTGAATGCAGAGGATGGGCGTATCCCAACGATCTACGTAGAGGTGGGGAGAGGTTTCGAAGACCTTTGCACGCTTGCCCTGCGCATCTTTATACCAGGGTGCTTGCCCCATATCCCAATTGGGGAACCACATTTCTTCAGTTTCAACGTACTGCTGTTGTGTATTGAAGATTCCATCGTGAGCGATAAACGCCTTGAAGCGCTTGTCGTGATTACCCGCCAACCAATAGACGCTATAACCACCAAAGCTTGCACCAACGGCTCCGAGGCGCTCGGTGTCCACCCAGGGTTCCTTGCAAAGGTCATCGATTGCAGAAAGATAATCCTTCATGCACTGACCTGAATAGTCGCCACTGATTTGCTCCAACCACTCCATGCCGAAACCAGGAAGCCCACGGCGGTTGGGGGCTATAACAACGTAACCCTGATTGGCCATTACCTGAAAATTCCAACGGAAGCTCCAGAACTGACTGACGGGAGATTGAGGACCGCCTTCACAGAAGAGCAACGTGGGGTACTTCTTCGCAGGGTCGAAGTTGGGCGGAAGGATTACCCAAGCGTGTAGCTGCTTCTTATCCGTTGTTTCAATCCAACGCTCCTTGACTTCACCAAATTCAAAGTGGGCGTAGAAGGGTTCGTTTTCTTGAGTGAGTTGCGCGGTCTTACCATCTGCAATGTTCACAAAGTACACTTCATCAGCACGACTCATGGAGTGACACTTCACGAGGAGTTGCTCGCCATTGGGGTGCACACCGAGGAGCACATAATCTGCCACATCATCCGTGATTTGCTTTACCTCGCCCTTAAGATTCGTCTGGTAAAGGTTCGTGCGACCATGCCAAACGCCACTAAAGTAAAGCGTGTTGTTATCTGCCGCCCAAGCAAATTCGTTGGCACCACTTTCAAAACTTTCCGTCACATAGGTCTTCTTACCCGTAGCAAATTCATATATGCAAAGGCGTGTGCGGTCGCTTTCATAACCATCTCGCTCCATGCTGCTCCAAGCAATGTACTTGCCATCGGGCGAGAATTGCGGATTTTGGTCGTAGCCCGCATTTACATCTTCCTTAAACTGATTAACCGCCTGATGCTTGAGCGAACGTGTGGGGTCGCAAGCGGGGCGCACATAACCTTCGGGTTTACAAAGATTCTTCACTGCACCAGTTTCAAGGTCGTAAAGGTAGATGTCGCTATCCGTACTGATGGCATAGTCAAGACCGGAGAGTTTACGGCAAGTGTAAGCAATCTGCTTGCTATCAGGACTCCAAGCCAACTGTTCTACACCACCAAAAGGAAGCATGGGGCATTCGTAAGGTTCACCCTCAAGAAGATCCTTGCTCTCGCCCACCTTATTACCGTCAAAGTCTGCCACAAAGGGGTGAGGTGCAGAAGTTGTGTAGTGATCCCAATGTTTATAAATGAGGTCGTTGGCTACGATACCTGTGGTGAGTTGTAAATCAGCATCATTCTGCTGAACGCTCTTTTCATGTGTGATGGTCTTAACGAGAATCACCTTTTTACCACAGGGTGAGAAGAGGTAATCATTAACGTCGGTTGCCTCGAATGAGATTTGCTTGCGGGCAGTGCCGTCGGCATTCATCATCCAAAGTTGCATAGCACCATCAGCATCGGCAGCAAGGTAAGCCACCTTGTCAGTACCGGGGATGAACGAGGGTGCGTATTCTGCACTTCCGTCGGCAGTAAGTGCCACGGGCGCAGCATCCGTCGTAGGAGTAGAAGCATAGATTACGGCACGGCTCTTGTTTTTCTCAACACTATAATAAGTGACACCGTAAACGGCCTTCTGGGCATCTGCCGAAAGATGATAACCACCAATACGCCCCATTTGCCACATTACTTCGGGAGTGAATTGGCGGGAAGAGTCGGCAAATTCCGTAGTTCTGCTGATGCCGTCTGTTTCAACCGATGTTGAGGGACTACATGCGGCAAGTGCCATAGTCAGCATAGTTGTAGTAAGGATTTTGTTCATATTGATATTGAATAGTTTACTTGAATTTGTAAGGTTAAGAAGATTGCAGAAAAATATCTCGGACATATTTTAAATTAAGTCGGACATATTTAAATTTATCTCCCTGATAATTTTTATTATGTCGGAGATAATTTACAACACCTCTTTAGTACATTTAGAAAATTAGGAATTAAGAAGTATCAACTCCACCCCACTCCATCGTGTGACCATGAAGGAACTATCTTAATTCCTAACTTTCAAAAATCTATTTAGAGTCCGCGCTTCTGCTTGATTTCCTGCTGACGCTTCAAGAGTTCTTCTTGTTGCTTCTGCATGGCTTCAAGGCGTGCTGCAAGACCTGAAGTCTTCTTCTGCGGATTCTTCTTATTTTCTTCGTAACGCTTTTCCAACTGCTCAAGCAACTTCTTATCGTCAGTCGTCTTGCGCAACCACCACATCGTGATGGCACTGAAGAGGAGCGAGATGAAGTAGTAATAGTTCAAACCGCTGGAGTACTTATTGAACATGAAGAAGAACATCAAGGGCATGAGGTACATCATCCAGTTCATCATCTTCATCTGCTCAGCCTGTTCGGGTGTCATGGTGTCCTTCTGCTGGCGCATAGTCATCCAACTGTACAAAATCTGTGCTGCACAGAAGAGCAAACAGAACAATGAGAGGTGATTTCCAAGTCCCCAAATTTCAGTACCCCAACTTATCACGTCGTCATAAGCCGAGAGGTCGTCTGCCCAAAGGAAGCTTTGCTGACGCAATTCGATGGCGTTAGGAATGAAATTGAACATCGCAATCCAGATAGGCATCTGAATCAACATAGGCAAGCAACCGCCCATAGGACTTACGCCATATTGGCTATAAAGTTGCATCGTCTCCTGTTGACGCTTGAGCGCATCTTCCTTGTTAGGATACTTCGCATTGATAACATCAAGTTTCGGACGAAGCACGCGCATTCTTGCACCACTCAAGAAGCTCTTCTTCGTAGGAGGATATACAATGATGCGCAACAAGAGCGTGATGAGCAAGAGCACTATCCACATGGGAAGGTTCAAAGCCGTAAGATAGTCAAACACATAGATGGTAAAGAAGCGGTTGATCCAACGGAAGAGGGGCCAACCAAGGTCAACGAGTTCCTGCAAGTCATTTTCACGTTCTGAAAGACGGAAGTCATCCATCTTCTGAAGCGTGCGGTAATGGTTAGGACCGAAGTAGAATTGAAGATTTGCAACTTCCTCTGCAGAAGCATCGAAAGGCAAGTTCATCTTTGCGGTATATCCCTTGAGGTATCCAGAATACTCCGCCATTTGTTCGCTCTTCAAATCAACGTTTGTGAAAGACTCCTTTGCAATCATTACAGCACTGAAATACTGATTCTTAAAGGCAATCCAGTCAACAGGTTGCTGCAATTTTTCTTGCTCATTTTCCATTTCAGCAAGATTCTCCGCTCCATCTTCTGTAAGCTTATAGGTAAGGGTTGAGTACATGTTTTCAAAGTAATAACCCTTTTCTTGCTGCTTCACGCAATCTTTCCAATCCACTTGAATATCACTATTGCGCGAGAAATGCTTCTGCATATTCTTAGCACGAATGGTGAAATTCACCAAATAGTTGTCGGGAAGAAGTGCGTAATCCAATAGGATTGCTTCACCATTGGGATGTGACATCACCATGGTAACACTGGTGTCTGTTTGATTCTCTGCAACAAAATAATAATCCTTCAATGAAAGAATATCATCCTTCGTTTCAAAAGAGAAATTCATTTCCGAATTCGTCTCATCAAAAAGGAAGAGTGGAGCATCTATGTTTGCTTTATAATGCTCATAACTACGATATTCTGAAAGATTTGCACGCGCAATCATACCCCCCTTAGGATTGATTACCAACTGCACCTTTCCATTGTCAAGTACTACAGCTTCCTGCATATTCTGCTCACGAGCAGAGAAGAAGAGGGCTGTTGAGTCAGTTGCTAAAGCAATCTCTTCATTTTGCGCTTGTGCTTCCACAGCAGCATTTGATTCTGCAGCCGTTTGCTCATTGTTTACTTGCTCTACCTGTTGCGGTTGCTCCTCAGCACCAATCATGCTGATGTAAGGAAAAGCAAGTGCTACACAGAGCATTAACACTAATCCAGTAATTGTGTTTTTATCCATATAGTTATAAAAGTTTATAAATTTCACCTCGCATATAACACACAAGAATAGACAAGTCAACCGAAATATTTTCAGTGGCTTGCCAACTCAGCATCGTTGCGAATTATTTGTATGTTATAAAATTTGGATGTAAAGTTACACATTTATACCAACAAATAGCTGTAGTACCTTACTCTTTTTTCACACTTACACATTTATTTATAAAAAATATGAACAATGAGGGGATTATAAAGGAAAAATCTACTAATTTTGTAAATCAATTTTAGTAAAACAGACTGATTGTATTTATATTTTGATTATGAACTTACGACAAACAATATTTCTCCTGTTAATGGGAACATGGTTGTATCAATCACAAGCTCAAGACTTAGGTTACGCAACAGACTCAACATCACTGCTTTTTAAAACCATACAGACTTACCAAGATTCATTACTCAAAACTAAAGAGCAATTTAAAAATTGGAAATATCAAGGTAATGACACATTGTCAAACCCCTATTATTACCGTTTGTTTTTCCAAAATGGATTGAGTGACAATCTTTTCAAAGAATCGATTGGCAGTTTAGAGGGAGACGTGGCATCAAGTTCCAAAACAGGAAATAAGTATAACTATATCAATCAGTTAATAACATCTACCTACACAAACAATCCCAATAACCTAAAGAACTATTTGTCTACAAATGTTAAGCGGAATGAAGTAAAAGAAGATATTATAAATACGCCAATTGAAGAGGTGCAAAAACCTAAAAAGTCGGACAAGACATTGATTCCTATTCAAACTGACGAGTATGATAGTGACCATAACCTTGTAGTTAAGCGTCCAAACTTTTGGACATTTAAAGGGAATGCTTCGCTTCAATTTATGCAAGCTTATTTTTCAGACAATTGGTATAAAGGAGGTGACAACAATAATACCCTACTAGCCACATGTAATGTTCATGCAAATTACGACAATAAGCAAGGTTTCATTTGGACCAATCATTTGGAAATGAAGATTGGTTTTCAGAATTCCAAAGGTGATGATTTGCATAATTTTAAGACACATGCCGACCTTATACGCCTGACAAACAAATTTGGATTACAAGCAACAAAAAGATGGTATTACACCGCTACGCTCCAAAGTTGGACTCAATTTTACAAGGGGTATCGTGCCAATGATCCTACTGTGTATTCTGACTTTATGTCGCCCTTTGAGAGTTTGCTTACCCTCGGTATGGACTACAAGTTAACCGAGAAGAAATTCAATATCACCGTATCTCTGTCTCCGTTAGCAAGCAAATTCAAATATTGCGACCGCCGTGCATTGGTCAACAACTATGGGTTAAAAGATAAGCACAGCATCTTTGAATTCGGTTCGAATATTACTACTACTTTCCAATGGAATATTTGGAAAGATGTACAGTGGACCGGGCGAATTTATTACTTTACCGACTACGATAAAGCACAAGTTGAATGGGAAAACACCTTCAATCTGCGCATCAACAAATATTTGACTACAAAATTATTCCTTTATCCCAGGTTTGATGATAGTGTCAACAGACAAGAGGGTGACTCTTACTTCCAATTTCACGAAACACTTACACTGGGTATAGACATTTCTTTCTAAACTAATAAACGCATACATCCGTGTCTTGCATACTCAACATAGAAACATCTACAGAGGTTTGTTCTGTAGCCGTTTCACAAGATGGTAGCATCATTTTCGAAAAGACGAATAGCGAGCCTAACTCCCACACGAAATACCTCGCGTCTTTTGTTGAAGAAGCACTTTCCTTTGCTGAAAGCCATGCTATTCCCTTAGATGCTGTAGCGGTAAGTACCGGTCCCGGTTCATACACAGGCCTACGTATCGGAGTGTCAACTGCTAAAGGCATCTGTTATGGCAAAAACATCCCGTTAATTGCCGTGCCAACCTTAAAGTTGTTATGTGTCCGTCCGTTGCTCTCTGACGAAGTTGAGCATGACGATGCCTTGCTTTGCCCTATGATTGATGCACGCCGAATGGAAGCGTATACAGCAATATATGACCGTGCTTTAAGGGAAATCAGAAAAGTTCAAGCAGACATTATCAATGATGCCACCTATGCCGAATGGTTGGAGAAAGGTCCTGTATATTTCTTTGGTAACGGCGCTGATAAATGCAAAGATATTATTAAGCACCCTAACGCACACTTTATAGATAATGTTACTCCTACAGCAAAATCCATTCTTCCATTGGCAGAACTTGCTATTGCGAAAGGAGATTTTGTAGATGTAGCTTATTTTGAACCATTCTACTTAAAGGATTTTGTTGCAATCAAATCTAAATCTCTTTTAGAAAAATAAATAATCAAAAGTATTGTTGTCTCTATTATTATGAACAACGAACAGAAAACATTACTACTCCCTGAATATGGTAGAAATATTCTAAAGATGGTGGAGTATGCTTTAACCATTCCATGCCGCCATCAACGCTTGGAATACGCTAAACGCATTATCGAAGCTATGGGAGCAGTAGATATGAATACCGAGGATTTTGGAGAAGGGTATAGAAGATACTCACTGGATTACACCTCTAAACTTTGGGATCATTTAGCATACTTGTCAAACTATCAACTTGATATTGATTATCCTGTTGAAATCACTCAACTATCCATAAACACTTCACATCCGCCACGTCTGCCCTACCCTCAAAAGAAAATGAGATACAGACACTATGGCGCTTTAGTGGAGCAGTTGATAGAAAAAGTTAGGCAACTCCCCGAAGGTCCAGTCAAGAAGAATAACTTGAAAGCAACTGCCAACCCTATGCAGAGGAATCTTGCTGATTGGAAAGGAGATGGTATCACCAATGACAAAGTGGCAAGTGACATATCAGAATACACAAATGGGGAAATCAATCCTTTCTTTGGACAACACGAACTCATCAAGATTGACACTTATCATAAGGTGAAAAACAGATAAATATTCTCTTTTTAAATTTCACCTTTCACAAAATTATGTCTGCATTTATAATTGAGGGAGGACACCTCCTCAAAGGGGAAATTATTCCTCAAGGTGCTAAGAATGAAGCGTTGCAAGTAATATGTGCAACACTCTTAACCGCAGAAAAAGTTAGAATATCAAATATCCCCAACATCCTCGATGTCAATAATTTAATACAACTTCTTAAGGATATTGGAGTGAATGTTCAGCAGTATTCAGAAGGAGATTTTTCATTTCAAGCAAATGCTATTAACCTTAAATATCTCAATTCAGAACAATTTCTCCAGCGGTGTTCCCAACTTCGAGGTAGTGTACTTCTTGTAGGTCCCCTCTTAGCACGATTTGGTTGTGCAACGTTATCAAAACCTGGGGGCGATAAAATTGGACGCAGAAGATTGGACACCCACTTTATTGGTTTTCAAAAATTAGGTGCCCAATTTACCTTCAATGAGGAGAACGACACCTTCCAGATTCATTGCAAGGAACGCCTCAAAGGCATAAATATGTTGCTTGACGAAGCCTCTGTAACAGGTACTGCCAATATTATTATGGCTGCCGTGCTTGCAGAGGGTAAGACTACTATATATAATGCCGCTTGCGAACCCTATATTCAGCAACTGTGTAAAATGCTGAAGCAGATGGGAGCTAAAATATCTGGTATTGGGTCAAACCTTTTGTACATCGAGGGAGTTGAAAAACTCAATGGTGCAGCACATCGCATTCTCCCCGATATGATTGAAATTGGAAGTTTTATTGGGATGGCAGCCATGGTAGGAGATGGCGTAACGATTAAAGATGTTGCTTATGACGAATTAGGCATTATCCCCGAAGCTTTTTCGCGCCTCGGCATCAAGATGGAGCGCGTTGGAGATGACCTATACATTCCTCATCAAGATCATTACGTAATTGAGAGTTTCCTCGATGGTTCTTTTATGACCCTTGCTGATGCTCCATGGCCAGGACTGACTCCGGACCTTTTAAGTGTGTTGCTAGTTGTTGCCACACAAGCAAAGGGCAGTGTGCTGATTCATCAGAAAATGTTTGAAAGTCGCCTCTTCTTCGTTGACAAACTCATTGATATGGGTGCACAAATCATTTTGTGTGACCCACACCGCGCTGTTGTAATTGGACACGACAGACAAGTGCAACTGAAAGCACGCAAAATGTCATCACCAGATATTAGAGCAGGTATAGCATTGCTTATTGCGGCACTAACAGCTGACGGTACCAGTCGCATTGATAACATCCACCAGATTGATAGAGGATACGAAAATATCGAACACAGACTCCGTGCACTCGGCGCTGTAATTCATAGAGAAAAATAATGATACACTACGACGAAGTTTATCACATTGGCTACATACAAAAATTCCGCGGTCTCCAGGGAGAAGTGGAATTGCAATTTACCGACGACCCTTTCGACCGCGGTACTGCCGATTATTTGGTGTTAAAGATTGACGAAATCCTTGTTCCGTTCTTCCTTGAGGAGTATCGCTTTAAGAATAACGAAACAGCAATTCTTAAATTTGAGGATATCAACAACGACAGCCAAGCTAAGAAATTGGTTGGTCTCCAAGTCTATTATCCCTTGTCGCATCTTAATGACGAAGAGAATCAAGAACTTTCTTCACTCAAAGCATTAACGGGATATACTCTCTACGATGAAGTTCACGGAGAAATCGGAACTATCAACACGGTTGACGATTCTTCATACAACACCCTCTTTTATGTAGATACCCCCACAAAGGGTGAACTCGTACTCCCCTACCACGACGACTTTCTCGTAGATTACAACATTTCCGATCGTACCATCACCCTTGCCCTTCCGCAAGGCATCATTGATTTGAACGCATGAAGAAAATTTGCATCTTAGGGTCAACCGGTTCTATCGGAACCCAGGCACTTGACGTTATTCGCCAGCATCATGAGTTGTTTGAAGTACACACACTTACCGCCTACAACAACGCACAACTGCTCATACAACAAGCACGAGAATTTCTTCCCGACAGCGTAGTCATCGTGCGTGAAGACTTGTATCAAGAAGTATCCGAAGCGCTTGATCCACTCCCTATAAAAGTCTACACAGGCAGTCAGGCTTTGTGTGAAGTCGTTACGCATTCCGAAATCGACATCGTGCTCACCGCTATGGTGGGCTTTGCTGGACTGCGCCCCACAATTGCGGCAATCAACGCAAAGAAGACCATTGCGTTAGCCAATAAAGAAACATTGGTTGTCGCAGGCGAACTGATTTGCAATCTTGCGCTTCAAAATAAGGTGCCCATTCTGCCCGTCGATAGCGAGCATTCTGCAATTCTTCAATCTCTTACGGGTGAAGGTGACAATAAGATTGAGAAAATCCTCCTTACCGCCTCTGGAGGTCCTTTCCGCACCTTTACCCGTGAGCAGATGAAAAATGTCACTCCCGCACAAGCCCTACGCCATCCGAACTGGGAAATGGGAGCGAAAATCACCATTGACTCTGCCACACTCATGAATAAGGGATTTGAAATGATTGAAGCTAAGTGGCTTTTTGACATTTCTCCGGAAAAAATTGAGGTGGTGGTTCACCCCGAAAGCATCATTCATAGTGCAGTGCAATTCGAGGATGGTAGCGTAAAGGCACAGTTGGGCGTTCCCGACATGCGCCTCCCTATTCAGTATGCCTTCACCTACCCTGCTCGTTTACATCTTAATGGCGATAGGTTAGACCTCTTCAAATTAGGAGCAATGCATTTCGAACCCACCGATATGGAGCGTTTCCCCTGCTTGCGCCTCTCCTATGAAGCTATCAGTATGGGCGGCACAGCCCCTTGCGTGCTCAATGCGGCAAATGAGATCGTGAACCTTGCCTTCAGAGAAGGCAAAATCAGTTATCCGATGATTGCAGAAATTATTGAGAAAACGATGCAAGCTATTGCTGTTATTCACAATCCCACTCTCGAACAACTTATCGAGACCGATGAACAGGCAAGAATATTTGCTCTCAACCTTGTGGCAGTGCAGGAACAGTAACGCTCCTTACTTCTTTTGACATTAAAAACTAAACCCATATGACAATAGGCTTCTTACAAATACTCCAACTCATCCTCTGCTTCGCCCTACTTATTACGCTTCACGAAGGAGGGCACTTCTTTTTCGCACGCCTTTTTAAGATTCGTGTAGAGAAATTCTGCTTGTTCTTTGACCCTTGGTTCTCTCTCAAACTTTTCTCCTATAAGGGCACCGATTACCACCTCGGATGGCTTCCTCTCGGCGGTTATGTTAAGATTGCAGGGATGATTGACGAATCCATGGACACCGAGCAAATGAAGCAACCCATGAAGCCTGACGAGTTTCGTGCGAAATCTGCTTGGCAACGCCTCCTCGTTATGATTGGCGGTGTGCTCGTCAACTTCATTACAGCCCTGATTATCTACGCAGGCATTCTTTTTACATGGGGAGAAAAATATATCCCCATAGCGAACATGACCCACGGATTTGTGTTCAATGCTGAAGCAAAAGCACATGGATTCCAAGATGGGGATATTCCTCTGCGCACAAACCTTGGTAAACTCGACCGACTTGGAGGCGATTTCTACCGCGCCCTTGCCGATGCCGAGACAATCGTTGTGCTCCGCAATGGAACTGAACACACCATTCGTCCCGGAGTAGAAAGGAGCTTGCTTACTATCGCAAACAATAAAACGGCAACGCCCTATATTGATCTGCGCTTACCCTCAATTATTGGCGCCATTGCTCCTAACTCCGTTGCAGAAACGGTGGGACTAAAGGCGGGTGACCAAATCATTGGTGTAGACACCTCCGCTATAACCACCTGGAATGAGTACCAACTCTTAATGAGCAATAAGCGCAACATACTTGCCACCGTCTCGCCCGAGGAAGGATTGATCAACAGACAGGTAAAACTTACCGTACTTCGCGATCAGCAAATCGACACCATCAATGCTCAACTCCCCGAAAATCTTATGCTCGGTGGTGTGGTTTACCAAATGCCCGAGTATAAGACGGTAGTGCAAAGCTACACTTTATTGCAAAGCATCCCCGCAGGTATCGCTCACGGTTGGAACGTACTCACAGGTTATGTAAGCGACCTCAAATACATCTTCACTAAGGAAGGCGCCCAAAGCATCGGTTCTTTTGGCACCATCGCTGCACTCTTCCCCCCTACATGGGATTGGCAACGTTTCTGGGAACTCACCGCATTCATCTCTCTCATGCTTGCCTTTATGAACATCCTCCCCATCCCAGCGCTTGATGGTGGTCACGTACTCTTCCTGCTTTACGAGGTAATTACGCGCCGTAAACCCTCTGACCGTTTCTTAGAGATTACTCAAACTATTGGTATGTACCTACTGCTCGCACTCATGGCATTCGCTATCTTTAATGATTGCAGCAATAACGGAATCTTCTAATCCTAATTACATATATACATAATTAAAACCGTTTTAGAAATTTGCTCATAGGAATTCCTATAACAAAATTCTAAAACGGTTTTTAGTAGTGTCTAAGTCTTACTTTCTAATGAGCAAGGTGTCTCCAACCGAGGGTGTATAATTATCGGAAATTTTATTGATTTTATAGAGTGTTTCTACGCGCATTCCATATTGCTGAGCTATTGAATAGATAGATTCACCCGCCTTTATGGTATGACGTTTTCCCTTAAGCGACTTATGGGCTTTTTTCTGTTTTTTCTTGATATACACAATATCACCAGGGCGCAACTCATAATCTTTATCTACCTCGTTATATTTACGAAGTTTACGTTGACTCAAACCAAAAATATTCCCAATTGATTTGTAAGTATCTCCTGAGCGAGCTACGACATAGTAATTTTCATTACATGTGCGTAGGGTCAACTCCTGCGACTGAATTGTTTGTAGCGTTGCAGGACGTTGTTGTGGGGCTGGAATGGCAACCGTTAATTGCTGCTTGGGTTGCTCTACTTTTACTGGTTTAAGTTTATCGTATTTATATAGTTGAAAACGCTCAATGATGTCAATGAGTTCTTTAGCATATTTGGGATTGGTAGCATACCCAGCCTTTTTGAGTCCCTTTGCCCACCCTTTATAATCATCAATATCTAATTGGAACAGAGCAGAATAACGCTTGCCATTAACAAGAAACTTGGAGTGATCTTCATACGACTCAAGGGCAGAACTGTATTTACGAAATTTCTCTCCGCGCCTGTCATCATTATGACTGATGGTAGGTCCTGTCCATCCTGAACCTTTCTTGATGCCGAAGTGATTATTTGCCTTTGTTGCCAATCGACTTTGCCCTGCACCGCTTTCCAACAACCCTTGAGCAAGTGTAATACTTGCAGGAATTTTATACTTTCTCATTTGCTCTACGGCGACATCAGCATACTTGGCTATGTAATTATGATATGCTGTTTGAGCTGATCCAGAGAGGAAGCAACAGAGACTGAGTGAAATACAAACAAGCGTTCTCCCCAAGAGACTTAGGGAGAACGTCTGTAAGTGTATAAAGTTTTTAAATGCTTTCATCAAGAATTTATTACTTTACATAATTCCAAATTTCAAGGTCAGAAATACTGCTCTTGAAATCTCCTGCTTTACGAAGGGGGAACACAAGTGTACGCTGATAGTAAATCTTATCACCGTCGGTATTATAGAGCTCCACGTTCTTCATATTGGGGCATGAGATGTAGTTCGCCTTGCGATGGTCGTTAATCACGTAGAGGGGTTACACACCGAGTTCTTCCTTCACCTGTCCGTTAACGAGGAGGCGTGTCATCTTGTTGTTACCCTGAATAGTGAGTTCTACGGTTTGACCTTCGGGAATGCGATAATTGAAAGTGTTGAGATAACCGTCGCGCTCGAAACCGAGTTTACCTTCCTTGGGGTCGGCGATGTAGAAGTTCGTGTGTGCTGAACTAAAGAGCTTCGTACCCTTTTCTTCCTTTGCACCAATTACCTTAAACTTCACGGTGTAATCATAACCAATTTCCTCGAAGGGGAGTGTGTCTCCTGCCTTAACCGCATCAATTTTTGCCACGAGCGATTGCTTCTTGTCGCCCAAGCGACCGAGCCAATTTACACCAGGCGCTTCGCTAAGTTCCCAACGCTTTGCATCCCATTGCGCATAAGGAAGTGTAGTCTTGCTTGCTGTCCAACACTTCACGGCAAGTGTCTGAAGCGCGGGGAAGGTGCGGTGATGCACGTCGTAAGTAGAGATACCATTGCCGTGGTGGTCGTTCCAAACAGCAAACATACCGCCGAGAATGTCGGGGTCACCTTCTTCAAACTGCACTCCGCCGATGTTTGCGGGTGTCCAATGGTCGTAGAGGTAGTGGCAGTTGAGATAGTCGTAATAATAACCAGCAGCAGGCACGATATAAACAAGTCCGTCGGGGATAGAAACGAGTTTGTAACCCTGCTCCTTCATATCCTTGGGCTGAGCATAGGGGTTGTGCCAAATGTTCATGATGACATTTTCGCTCTTCACGGGAGTTTCGCCCTTAGCATGTGTCAACGCCCCCCAAAGCATGGCTTGCTTGCCGTAGCTTTCAACGAACTTGATGTAGTGGTCAGTAAATTCGCGGAACTTTTCTACCACCTTCTTATCTCGGTTGCTGTATTCGTCAGTACCGATGTTTACCTTCTTACCGCGGAACACGGGATTTTCACCTTCGAGATATTCGCGGAAGACGCTATCGATGAAGGGATAAGTTTCGGGGTGGAACATGTCGAGGTGGTCCATGCCGTAATCCTTACTACCAAGTTCGGGCTTGTAGTGTGCGAATGCCAAGCAGTGAGCGGGCACGTCGATTTCGGGGATAACTTCTACGTAGTTGTTTTCACCCAAAATCTGAAGGTCGATGAATTCCTGCTTAGTGTAGTGACCGTCCTTAGCGGTAAGTCCAGGGTGTTGAGTGCTCTCAAGGCGGAAAGCAGAGGGCGTCTTATCCCAATCGTTACCGAAGAATTGGCGGAAACCATTGTCGTTGAGGTGCACCTGAAGGGCATTCATCTTATAATATGCCATAACCTTCACCAAGTCGTTGAGGTAGTCAATAGGCATAAACTTACGCGCTACGTCAACCATGAAACCGCGCAATTCATAAACGGGCACGTCAACGGTTTCACCCTTGGGAAGTTGTTCACCCTGCTCTGCGAGTTGCAAGAGCGTGCGTGTTGCCCAAAAGGCACCCTGCGCCGTAGCAGCTGTAACCGTCACGCGATCAGCAATAGTCAGGCGGTAACCTTCCTTGCCAAGCGCTGCGTCTTTCTTCTTGAGCGTCAAGACGATGTCGCCCGCCTTAGCACTACCCTTTTTTACAACCATGGTCTTGCCAGTCAGTTCGGCATAATCAGCAGCAAAGGCTTCTGCTACGCGCGTCATTTCCTTGCCACCGCTTACGCGTACTACACCTGAGAGCGTCACGCTACCCTCCTGACCTGTCCACGTTTGCAGTTCGGGAATAATAAAAGGCTTTTCATTTACGTCAGCATAAACGCTGCCCGTTACAAGCAACATACAAGCGCAAGTCGCCCAGCGTCCTAAACGCATAAAGAATTTCTTCATAACTTCTGTTGTTTAATTATGATTAAAATTATTAAATGTATAGTGTGCATATACCTGCTTACAAAGTTACAACATATAATTGAATCTCGCAAAATTATATGGGAGCGATTCTTTAAAAAAAGGGTAATAAAATTTTGAGAAATTCTTGCCCAAAAAACTAAACCTATTCTGCTGAAAATTATTAGTAACATAAAAAAATTATTAGTAACATATTTTAAATTATCTTACTAATAATTTTCGCCGTTTTAACCATTCTATAAACCTCTATAAATGAACGGATTACAAAATCCTATTTTCATATCCTAAAACCACTTAAATTCATCCAACTATGAACCCCAAGGTTTCACCTTGAGCGTCTTTTTTATTCTTCAAAATATGCTTATCGGAGTTTGAACCAAAGTAAAAATCAAACTTTCGCTTTGCTCATTATTTGTAATAATGTAAATTTGCAGAAGATTACAAATTCTATAAATAGATTAGAAAATTATAAACTCACATAAATTATTAACGAATGTACAGATCTCACAACTGCGGTGAACTCCGCATTCAGGATACAGGTAAGGTGGTTACCCTTTCTGGTTGGGTGCAAAGATTGCGCAAAATGGGCGGTATGACGTTTGTCGACCTCCGCGACCGCTATGGCATTACGCAACTCGTGTTTAACGAAGAAACAAATGCTGAACTTTGCGCACGCGCTAATAAGTTGGGACGTGAATATGTGATTCAGGTAACAGGCGCCGTAAATGAGCGCTTCTCAAAAAATGACAACATTCCCACAGGCGCTATTGAAATTATCGTTGATACGCTCAACGTGCTCAATGCTTCGGCAACGCCCCCCTTCACGATTGAAAATAATACGGACGGTGGCGACGACATCCGCATGAAGTATCGCTACCTCGACTTGCGCCGCGATTGCGTACGTAGCAATCTTGAATTGCGCCACAAGTTCTGTATCGCCGTGCGCAACTTCCTCGACGGCCTCGGCTTTATGGAAGTAGAAACTCCCGTGCTTGTGGGTTCAACGCCCGAAGGTGCACGCGATTTCATCGTGCCTTCACGCATGAATCCCGGTCAATTCTATGCCCTTCCCCAGAGTCCGCAAACGCTCAAGCAGTTGTTGATGGTAGCTGGTTTTGACCGCTACTTCCAAATTGTAAAGTGCTTCCGCGATGAAGACCTCCGCGCTGACCGTCAGCCCGAATTTACACAGATTGACTGCGAAATGTCGTTTGTAGAACAAGACGACGTCATCAATACATTTGAAGCCCTCACGAAGTACCTCTTTAAGGAAGTTCGTGGTGTTGACTTGGGTGAAACACCCTTCCTCCGCCTCCCCTGGGCAGATGCAATGCGTCGCTTCGGTTCTGACAAACCCGATATGCGCTTCGGCATGGAGTTTGTTGAATTGATGGACGTAATGAAGGGCACTGGCGAATTTGCCGTGTTTAACGACGCTGAATATATCGGCGGTATCTGCGCACCTGGTTGTGCCGTTTATACCCGCAAGCAGTTGGACGAACTTACTAACTTTGTTAAGAGTCAGCAGATTGGTGCCAAGGGGCTTGTATATGCTCGTGTGGGTGAAGATGGTAGCGTGAAGAGTTCAGTAGATAAGTTCTACACTCCCGAAGTGCTCGATGCCCTCAAGGTGAAGATGGACGCAAAACCCGGCGACCTCATCCTCATCCTCAGTGGTGATGACGCTATGCGCACACGCAAGCAACTTTGCGAACTCCGCCTACTCATGGGCGACCGCCTCGGTTTGCGCGATAAGAATAAGTTTGCCCTCCTTTGGGTGGTTGACTTCCCCATGTTTGAATGGAGCGAAGAAGAAGGTCGCCTCATGGCTATGCACCATCCCTTCACTGCCCCCAAACCCGAAGATATTGAAAAACTTGACACTGCACCCGCAGAAGTATGTGCAAATGCTTACGACATGGTGTGCAACGGCGTAGAAGTGGGTGGCGGTTCTATCCGTATTCACGACGCTGTGCTTCAGGCAAAGATCTTTGAAATCCTCGGATTCACTCCCGAGCGTGCACAAGAGCAGTTTGGTTTCTTGATGAATGCCTTCAAGTACGGTGCACCTCCTCACGGTGGTTTGGCTTATGGTCTTGACCGCTTCGTAAGTCTCTTCGCTGGTCTTGATAGCATCCGCGACTGCATTGCCTTCCCCAAGAACAATTCTGGTCGTGACGTCATGCTTGATGCACCTTCATTTGTTGATCAGAAGCAGCTTGACGAACTTTGCTTGCAGTTGGGCGAAATCAACAAATAAAATATAAAAATAAGAAAGGAGAAATGAGAAATTACTTGCACGAGAAGGTCGGGCTTGGTTTTCTCCTTTCTCCTTTCTCCTTTTTCCTTTCTCAATTATGAACTTTATTGAACTTTGTCAAAAGCGTTATTCCGTACGCTCATATCACCCGCTTGCCATTGAGCAGGAAAAGTTAGATTATGTCCTTCAGTGTGCACGCTTGGCACCCTCTGCGGTGAATTTCCAACCTTGGAAATTGCAACTCATTACCAATAAGAAAGACATGGAGCGCATCAAGCAATGCTACAAGCGCACGTGGTTTGAAAGCGTCAGCACCTGCATTATTATTTACAAGAATAAAGAGCAGGAGTGGGTGCGCAAGCAGGATCAAAAGGCGCACGGTGACATTGACGTAGCCATCATCACCGAGCACATCTGCCTTGCCGCTGCCGAACAAGAATTAGGCACTTGCTGGGTGTGCAACTTCGACAGAGCGGAACTCTTCAATCAGTTTGAAATCCCCGAATACCTCGAACCCGTAGTCATCATCCCTATTGGTTATCCCGCTGATGAACCCAAAGACAAACAGCGCAAGTTAATGGATGAACTGATGATAAAGCTTGCCAAGAAATAAGCCCCTCTTTAATCGTTCACCGTTAACCTTTTACCTTTCGCCATGTTTGGATTTATAAAATTAGCCGCCGCAGTACCCCAAGTTACTGTTGCAAATTGCACACTAAATGCTCAGCATATCATTTCGTTGCTCCAGAAAACTGAAGAGCAACGTGTAAGCGTCGTATGCTTCCCTGAATTAAGCATAACGGGAGCAACATGCAACGACCTATTCTTTCAACGTCCCCTTATTGAAGCAGTAAATAAAGAGTTGCATAACATCGTAGAAGCCACTTCAACACTCACGACTTTTGCCATCGTGGGTGCACCGTTGCTCTACAACCAGCAACTCTACAATTGCGCCATTGTAGTAGGAAAAGGAAAGGTGTGGGGCGTAGTACCCAAAACATATCTCGCCAACCATGCTGAAGCATCTGAAACACGATGGTTCACCTCGGGAGCAACATTAGCCCCTGAAGCGCACATCCAAATTGGCGAAGCGCAAGTCCCCTTCTCCCCCCACCAATTATTCTCAACTCCTGACTTCACCTTCGGAATTGCTTTTGGTAACGATGTACTAGCGCCACTCTCAACATCAACCACCCTATCTCTGGCAGGTGCTGACGTCATTTTCTCACCTTCCGCCTTCCCAGAAAGTGCTGGACGACACGCAACGCTCCGTTCATCGTTGCTCAACCAAAGCAAGAAGGACATCTGCGCCATCATTTGTGCCTCAGCAGGATATGGAGAAAGCACACAAGACCTCGTCCTCACTGGAAAAACCTTTATTACTGAAAAGGGCGAAATGATTAACGAGGGGAAGCGCTTCCTCCACAAGGAGCAACTCGTCACAGGCGAAATCGACATTGAGCGTCTTCGCCACGCACGCCTTGAGAACAGTCTCTTTAAGCAAGCCACCACATTTGCTAACGGAGTCTGCCCCCTTCACACACAACTTTCCTTCAATGCGACCTCACTCACAACCTTGGAGCGAGGCTACGCCGCCCTACCCTTTATTCCCGAGAATGAGCAGGAGCGCCAGGAGCGTTGCGAGGAGATCTTCAATATTCAGGTAGAAGGACTCATGAAGCGCCTCCAGCACACACATAGCAGCACAGCAGTGATTGGCATCAGTGGCGGACTTGACTCCACACTTGCCCTGCTTGTAACAGTACGCGCTTTCGATGCTTTAGGAATCTCAAGAAGCAACATCTACGGCATCACAATGCCAGGATTTGGAACTACCGACCGCACCTACCAAAACGCATTAGAGATGATGAAGCAGTTGGAGATTACCACCCTTGAAATCCCCATTGCCAATGCCGTAATGCAACACTTTGCCGATATTCACCACAACCCTGCAAAGCATGACGTGACCTACGAAAACAGTCAGGCACGCGAACGCACGCAAATCCTTATGGACTTTGCCAACAGTAAAGGGGCTATGGTCATTGGCACGGGCGACCTTTCAGAACTCGCTCTTGGGTGGGCAACCTACAACGGCGACCACATGTCCATGTATGGCGTTAACGGTTCTGTTCCAAAGACGCTTGTAAAGCATTTAGTCATCCATGAAGCACTCGCTACTGAAAATGAAGTCGTGCGCAACACGCTGCTTGATGTGGTCAACACACCCATCTCTCCCGAACTCATCCCAGCGGCAGAGGATGGCAGTATAAAGCAAAAGACAGAGGACCTCGTAGGTCCATACGAACTCCACGACTTCTTCCTTTATCACACCCTGCGCAACGGATTTACCCCTGAAAAAATCCGCTTCATTGCCGAGCAAACCTTCCAGGGCGTTTACGATAATGCAACCATCACCCACTGGCTCAATACCTTTACCCGCCGCTTCTTCATGCAGCAATTCAAGCGTAGCTGTCTACCCGACGGTCCTAAGGTGGGCAGTTGCTCACTCTCACCGCGAGGTGATTGGCGTATGCCCACCGATGCTAATGGAGCACATTGGCAATTAACATAATTGAGTAAGCAAAATGATTTGCGCATGAGATAAAAGAAACCGACTAAGAGTTGTTCTTAGTCGGTTTCTTTTATCTCAAATTCTTCTCTACCTGCTGCTTAGCAAAGTCGAGGGTGATTTCGTAAGTTTCCTTCTTGCTTGAAGGAGCGTCATACATAGCATCAATCATGATGCTCTCGAATATGGAGCGGAGACCGCGCGCACCGAGTTTATACTCAAGGGCTTTGTCCACCACATAGTCATAAACTTCGGGATGGATCTCGAGCTTTACACCGTCCATTTCAAAGAGTTTTGTGTACTGCTTGACGATAGAGTTCTTCGGCTGCGTAAGGATGTTGTGTAACGCCTCTTTATCGAGGGGATTGAGGTAAGTGAGCACGGGCAGACGTCCGATAACTTCAGGGATGAGTCCGAAGCTCTTCAAGTCCTGGGGACGGATGTACTGCATAAGGTTTGAAGGATCGAGTTTGCGCACGTTTTGCACGGAGTCAAAGCCCACAGTATGGGTATTCATGCGCTGGGCAATCTTCTTCTCAATGCCGTCAAAGGCCCCACCACAGATGAAGAGAATATTGCGAGTATCCACCTTTACATAATCCTGATCGGGGTGCTTACGTCCACCCTTTGGTGGTACATTAACAATGGAACCTTCAAGGAGTTTGAGCATCGCCTGCTGCACGCCTTCTCCGCTCACGTCACGCGTGATACTGGGGTTGTCGCTCTTACGGGCAATCTTGTCAATCTCGTCAATAAAGATGATGCCACGCTCAGCTTCTGCCACATTGTAGTCAGCCACTTGGAGCAAACGTGAAAGGATGCTTTCAACGTCCTCACCCACATAACCAGCTTCGGTAAATACGGTGGCGTCAACGATGGTAAAGGGCACATCAAGGAGCTTGGCAATAGTGCGCGCAAGGAGCGTCTTACCTGTACCCGTAGAACCCACCATGATGATGTTTGACTTCTCAATCTCTACACCGTCGTCATCAATCGACTGACTAATGCGCTTGTAGTGATTGTAGACAGAGACGGCAAGGTAGCGCTTGGCATCGTCCTGACCAATAACGTATTGGTCAAGATGCGCCTTAATCTCGGCAGGTTTGGGGAGTTTCTTCAACTCCTTAGTAGGCGCATTGCGCTTAGCACCCTTTCCGGGAACTCCATCCAAGATTTCGGAAGCCATACGGATGCAGTCGTTGCAAATGGCGCCGTTTACCCCTTGGATGAGCAATCCCACTTCCGACTCTGGGCGACCACAAAAGTCGCATTGTCGCTTCTGTTTCTTCATAGTGGATTACTTTCTAAGCAACACCTTGTCAATCATGCCATACTCCTTCGCCTCTGCTGCGGTCATCCAATAGTCGCGGTCAGAATCCTGCCACACCTTGTCGAAGTCTGTGTGTGAGTGGTCAGCAATAATTGTGTAAAGTTCCTTCTTGAGCTTGAGGATTTCGCGTGCAGTGATTTCAATGTCACTCGCCTGACCTTGTGCACCGCCAAGAGGCTGATGGATCATCACGCGTGAGTGAGTCAACGCCGAGCGCTTGCCTTCCTGTCCGCTTACGAGAAGCACAGCTGCCATTGAAGCCGCCATACCTGTACAGATCGTTGCTACGTCAGAAGAGATAAACTGCATGGTGTCATAAATACCTAAACCTGCATATACAGAACCACCAGGTGAGTTGATGTAAATAGAGATATCCTTACCAGGGTCGCAAGAGTCGAGGTAGAGAAGCTGTGCCTGAAGCGTATTGGCGGTGTAGTCGTCAATCGCCGTGCCGAGGAAGATGATGCGGTCCATCATGAGGCGCGAGAAGACGTCCATCTGAGTCACGTTAAGTTGACGTTCTTCGAGGATGTAGGGGTTGAGGTACTGATTCTGCACCTTCATCACATCGTCAAGCACCATAGAGTTGATGCCCACGTGCTTGGTAGCGTATTTGTAAAAGTCGTTCATGTTCATAACTTTAAGATTGGAGAAAAAAGGAGTTGGCAGTCAGGCGTTAAGTCATTTTGTGTATTAACTCCTGCACTCCCAACTCCTCATTATGGGTTAGATAATATTAGTTTTCAAACAACTTACCGAACTCTTCTGCAGAAACAGCCTTGTGGTTCAAGTTGAGCACGTTCTTCAACGCTGCAACGAGCTTTGTTTCGATGCTACGTTCGATGAGTGACTGTGCCTGCTGCTTGTTCTTGAGCATTTCTTCAGCGTAGTTTTCGAGGTATTCAACGGGAACGTTGTTCATACCGTACTGAGCGAACTGCATGCGAGCAGCTTCAACTGCTGCAGCCTTCACGTCAGCCTGTTCAAGCTTGATATCGTTAGCCTTAACGAGCTTTTCCTTGATGAGGTGCCACTTGAGTTCGTTGATTGAAGCTTCGAAGTGTTCTTCTACGTATGCTTCGCCCTTTTCCTTGTTGTTGTTGAGCATTACCTTCTTGAGGACTTCGTTGGGGAATTCAACTTCACCCACCTTAGCTTCGCAATAAGCGCGGAGGTCGAGGAGGAACTTGTAGTCAGAATCCAACACGTGTTGTGCCTGGATGCCTTCCTTCACCTTTGCACGGAATGCTTCTTCACCTTCTACAGCGCCTTCGCCAAATACTGCGTTGAAGAATTCCTGATTGATTTCAGCAGGTACGAAACGGCTGATTTCGTTCACCTGGAAGCTGAAGTCGCCAGTGTACTGAGCAACTTCTTCCTTCTTCACCTTCAAGAGAGAAGAAACTTCAGCTTCGTTGCCTTCGTATGCCTTTGAGGGGTTAATAACGAGGATATCGTTTACCTTAGCACCATTGAAGAGCGCCTTCTGTTCGTCGTTCTTGAAGTAAGTAGGCATGAGACTTGCGCTTTCAACTACGATACCGCCTTCAACGGGCTGACCGTTTTCGTCGAGCTGAGCGAGGATACCGCGAAGGATGTCACGTTCTTCATAAGTCTGAACGTTTTCGGGGTGACCAGCCTGCTGAGCCATGCGCTTCACCTGAGCGTCAACCATTTCTTCAGTTACGTTGATGTCGTAGTAATCAACAGTATCGTTAGAAGAGAGTTCTACGTTCATTTCGGGTGAAAGACCGAGGTCGAAGTGGAGCACGAAGTTATCATCCTTTTCGATATCAACATGATCATCGTGAGCGATAGGTTCGCCAAGCACGTCGAGGTTGTTTTCCTGGATGTAAGCATAGAGCTTTTCGCTGATCAACTTCTGTACTTCTTCAGCCTTGATCTGAGTGCCGTACATCTTCTTAACCATACCAGCAGGTACGTGGCCAGGACGGAAACCGGGCATCTGCACCTTCTTCTGTGCTGTCTGAAGACCCTTCTTTACGTTTGCTTCGTAATCAGCCTTCTCAATATTAAGAGTAAGTACACCAGTTACATTACCTGTCTTCTCAAAAGTAATATTCATTTTAGTTTTTGTTTATGGAAAGTTTATAATATTTGCGGACGCAAAATTAGTATATTTTTTTGAGATACCGTATTTTGCGCTCTAAAATTCTATCACCAATACACATTTTTATATAATTTTGCAGAAGAGTCTCCGACCTCTTAACCTCACACCCTCAAACCTCATAACCTCTTGAACTATGCTTCAATTCCCCAATTGCAAGATAAACATTGGTCTTAACATCCTGCGTAAGCGTGAGGATGGTTATCACGACCTTGCCACCGTCTTCTACCCTATTCCCCTACACGACAACCTTGAAATCAAGCGCCTTAATGAGCAGGACGAACCTCATCGCCTGTTGCTCTCGGGCAACAAAATTGAGGGCAATCCTGAAAGCAACTTAATCGTGCGCGTGTACAACGATTTGAAGCAGGAATTTAACCTTTCTCCGCTTGACATCCACCTCTACAAGCGCATTCCTACGGGAGCCGGACTTGGTGGCGGAAGTAGCGATGCTGCATACATGATAAAGATGCTCAACGAGGAATTTTCGCTTGGGTTTACCAACGAAGAGATGGAGCGTCGCATAGCACCCTATGGTGCTGATTGCGCCTTCTTTGTGCGTGAGCAACCAGCTTTTGCCACAGGTATTGGCGACCAACTTACACCCATTAACCTTTCGCTCAAGGGTTACCACCTCCTCTTGGTAAAGCCCGACGACTTCGTTTCTACAAAAGAAGCTTATGCGGGCGTAGTGCCTCAAGCACCTGAGCACGACCTTATGACTGCTATCCAAGCACCTATCGAAACGTGGCGCACGACCATCGTAAACGACTTTGAGCGAAGCGTATTCGTTTCTCACCCACGCATCGCTGCTATCAAGCAAACGCTTTACGACATGGGCGCCATCTATGCCGCCATGAGCGGAAGCGGAAGCACCGTCTTCGGCATCTTCAAGAGCGAACCTATGGAGTACGAAGAAGTGTTCAAAGATTGTTTCACCTTCCACACGGCTCATCTCGTATGATTTTCTATTTCTCAGGAACGGGCAACAGTCGGTATATCGCAAAGCACCTTGCCACACTCACCAATGACACGCTCATCTCCATTACCGACAAAGATTTGTCCGCCACGCAAGATGCGCGCATTGGACTTATTTTTCCCGTCCACGCATGGAGCGCTCCGAGGTTGATGGAGGATTTTCTCGTTCACCAACTCCCCCACCTCATTCAGCACCCCGCACCTTATATATATATGGTGTGCACCTGTGGAGACGATATTGGCAAGACACACAAGATTGTAGCACAATTACTTAAGGAATCAGGATACACACTCGCCGCAGCCTTTTCCCTCATTATGCCCGATTCGTATATCGGACTTCCAGGCTTTGACGTTAATTCCGACGAGGTAGAACTGCGCAAGGTGCAAGCGTCGCTCAAATTACTCCCCAGCATTGCGGAAGACATCCTCAACAATGCCATTGTAGAACGAGTAAAACCAGGACCTTTCCCTTGGTCGAAGAGTTACATCCTTCGTCCCCTCTTCTACCGCTATTTCGCTGGCGTTCGCCTCTTCCACACTACAGATAAATGCACAGGGTGTGGGCGCTGTAAAAAGATTTGTCCGCTGGGCAACATCAGCATTGAGAACAAACGCCCCACATGGGGCACGCAATGCGCCAACTGCTTGGCATGCTACCACATTTGCCCCCATCGCGCCATTGAGTACGGCAAATACAGCAAGGGTAAAGGACAATACAAACTTCTCATTGAAAAATAAGCAAAGGCGCCCCGCAATGCGAGGCGCCTTTATTCGTATATGTTAGCTTTAGAGCGTGCCCTACGAACCATGTTTGAGCTGCTACAAAAACGAAATGGGAAATCGTGAAAACTAAGTCCGAGATAATTTGAAATAACTCCGAGTTAGTTTGAAATAAGTCCGAGTTAGTTTTCAGCACTTCCGCACTTAAAATAACAACCGAGGATTTGTCTATTCCTAAGCTTTTACCCCATTAAAGAAATGCGCAACAATAGCTCGTCTTCAAGCAATTTAATACGTTTATCCTTCACCGAAATTACATTTTCGCTCACCAAGGCAGAGATGGTTCGGATGGCATTGCTCGTCGTCATATTTGAATAATCCGCAAGTTCCTGACGCGTTAAATCAAGATCAATAAATCCCTCAGTATCAAGTCCAAAAACTTCACGCATTGTAAGTAATGATTCAGCAATGCGCCCACGCACATGTTTTTGCGTGAGACTCACCATACGCTTGTCTGACACCCCTAAATCCTTCGCTAATTCCTCTACAAAAAATTTCATCACCGAGGGACACTTAGCCATAACCTGATGAATAAGATTCATGGGAACACAGCAGATTGTGGCAGGACCAAAAGCCGTAGCACCTGTAACATAAGGTTCGTGCGCCAAAGAAGCACGATAACCAAAGAAGCTCCCTGCGCCCAGCATGCGCATGATTTGGCAACGCCCACAAACGCCTTGACGATAGACTTTTACGGCACCATCAAGCACCACATAGAGATGGTTAGGACTTTCCCCTTCGTTGTAAATCGGTTCGTGGCGCTTATACTCAACAACTTCAGCGCTACGCTCCAACATCCTGCGCTCCTCCATTGGAAGCAAATCAAGCAATGGGGAGAGCGCGTGAACCACCTCTGGGGTAATAGAATTTTGCTGACGAATATACATGTCTTTATAACGTAGTTTTTGTGTTTAGTTTCAAGGTAGAATAGTGCCAGAACTAACGAAAGTATGGCACTAAAAAGGCGTCATAATTCAATATCTTGTACTTCAAAAAAAGCAACAAGAGCTATTCATAAATTATGTTCTTAAACATAAATTTCCGCAAATGTAATGCGCTTTTTTGGGGTGGGCAAGATTTATCCACAAAATGTTTTATTGAGATTGCAAAATAAGGCAATTATAGCGCCATAGAACCACTTTTCAAAGGGTTTTAGGGCAAAAATTACGTATTAGAGGCCCATTTCGCAAAGCAAATGTATTTTTTTCTTAAAAAATCTTTGGGGATACACAATTTATAAGTATTTTTGACCTGAATTGTAAACAGCAATTATCAAAACCATAAAAAACTATATTCATGGCGTACTTAAAATTTGACAGAACGCAGATGACGAATCTTCAAGACTCACTCTTCAAGGAGTTCTTGATTACGAATCAGTCAGGAGCGTATTGTTCCACCACTTTGGTAGGGTGTAACATTCGTAAGTACCATGGTCTTTTGGTAGGTCCCGTACCTGCTATTGACGATGAAAACCACGTATTGCTCTCTTCACTTGACGAGACGGTTATTCAACATGGTGCAGAATTTAATCTTGGTTTACACAAGTATCAGGGTGAAAACTATAGCCCGAAGGGACACAAGTACATCGTAAGTTTTGAATGGGACAAGGTGCCTACTTGGACATACCGCATTGGTGGTGTATTGTTGAAGAAGGAAATCTGTTTCCGCTCTGACCACTTCCGTTTGTACATTCGTTACACGTTGCTTGAAGCTCACTCTGCAACTACGCTCCGCTTGAAGCCTTATTTGGCGTTCAGAAGTGTGCGTCATTGGACACAAGAAAATGGTAAGGCAAACACAGGTTACCAACCCATCGAAAACGGATTGAAGATGTGCCTTTACGAAGGTTATCCCGAATTGTTCATGCAGACGGATGCACCTTGCACTTACCATCACGAACCTAACTGGTACAAGGGTCTTGATTACCCGAAGGAACGCGAACGCGGTTACTACTCTTCTGAAGACCTCCTCGTGCCCGGTTACTTGGAAATGCCCATCAAGAAGGGTGAAAGCATTATCTTCACCGCTTCGCTTCGCGAAAAGGAACCTGCGCTTTTGAAGCCCCTCATGGAAGAAGAAATGGCAAAGGCTGCTCCTCATGATAGCCTCTACCACTGCCTCGTTCACGCAGCTCATCAGTTCCGCGTACAGAAGGAAGGCGAAGAATACATCCTTGCGGGTTATCCCTGGTTCAAGAGCCGTGCGCGCGACCTCTTCATTGCACTTCCTGGTTTGACACTCTCTATTGGTGAAACCGAAGCCTTTGAAACCTACATGCGTACTGCAGAAAAGGCGCTTCGCAACCTCATCAACAACGAACCTATCAGTGTTGACATCCATGAAATGGAGCAACCTGACACTGTGCTTTGGGCAATTTGGTGTATCCAGCAGTATGGCAAGTATGTAGGTCGTCAGAAGTGTTACGAAAAGTATGGCGCTTTGCTTAAGGACCTCGTGAAGTACTTAATGAATGGCGGACATTCTAACCTCTTCCTCCACGACAACGGACTCCTTTACAGCAACGGACGCGACAAGGCGGTGACTTGGATGAACTCTACGTACAACGGTCGTCCCATTACGCCTCGCTCAGGTTACATCGTTGAATTCAACGCTTTGTGGTACAACGCCATCAAGTTCTACCAGCAGATGTTGAGCGAAACTCCCGGACCTGAAAACGAAATCTACGCTGCTGAGTGTGAAGAACTCGCTCAGAAGTTGCAACAGTCGTTTAAGAATGTATTCCTCAACGAACATGGATACCTTCTTGACTATGTTGACGGTCAGATGCAGGATTGGAGCGTTCGCCCCAACCAAATCTTCGCTATCGCCCTCGACTTCTCACCGCTTGACCTCAAGGAACGCAAGCGTGTTCTCGACATTTGCACTCGCGAATTGGTAACACCGAAGGGTGTGCGCTCACTTTCGCCAAAGAGTGGTGGTTACAATCCTCTCTACGTAGGTCAGCAGACACAGCGTGACTTTGCTTACCACAACGGTACGGCGTGGCCCTGGCTCACAGGTTTCTACCTTGAAGCATACTTGCGTATATATAAGATGAGTGGTGTAAACTTTATCGAGCGCCAGTTGATTGGTTTCGAAGAAGAACTCTTCTACCATTGCGTAGGTACAATTCCCGAACTCTTTGACGGTAATCCCAGATTCTCTGGACGCGGTGCCATCTCATTTGCCATGAACGTAAGCGGACTCTTGAGAGCTATCAACATTCTTGACAAGTACACTCGCGAATAAAGAGAAAACCCACCGTCAGAAAAGACGTTAATAATTAACTCATTTAGATTAACAACCCACCTCTGCAACTGCCTTCAGTTGCAAGTTGCAGAGGTTAAACATAAGAAACCATGAAAGTATTAATGTTCGGTTGGGAATTTCCTCCTCATATCTTAGGTGGTCTTGGTACAGCCAGTTATGGTTTGACCAAGGGATTGTCCCTTCAGTCCGACATGGAAATTACCTTCTGTTTGCCCAAACCATGGGGTGACGAAGACAAGAGTTTCATGAATATCATCGGTATGAATGAAACACCTGTTGTTTGGAAGGACGTTAGTTGGGAATATGTAAAAGAACGCATCGGACACAAGTGCGATCCCCAAACTTACTTCGACCTCCGCGACCACATCTACGCTGACTTCAGCTACAGATACACCGATGACCTTGGTTGCATCAACTTCTCAGGTAGATATCCCGACAACCTCCACGAAGAAATCAACAACTACTCCATCGTAGCAGGTGTCATTGCGCGTCAGCAACAATATGACATCATCCACGCTCACGACTGGTTGACCTACCCCGCAGGTATTCACGCGAAGAACATTTCAGGAAAGCCCTTGGTAATCCACGTTCACGCTACAGACTTCGACCGCTCAAGAGGTAATGTAAACCCCACGGTGTATAGCATTGAAAAGGACGGTATGGACAACGCTGACTGCATCATGTGTGTATCTGAACTCACACGCCAAACGGTTATCAAGCATTACCATCAGGATCCTGCAAAGTGCGTAACTATGCACAATGCCGTTTACCCCTTGGAACCCGAAATTCAGGAAATCATCAAGAAGGGTCGCACCAAGAAGGACAACAATGAAAAGGTGGTTACGTTCCTCGGACGTATCACCATGCAGAAGGGTCCCGAATACTTTGTTGAAGCAGCAGCCCTCGTACTTCAGCGTACACCCAACATCCGTTTCTGCTTCGCAGGTTCAGGAGATATGCTTGAAGAAATGATTGAACTCGCAGCTCAGCGCGGTATTGCTGATAAGTTCCACTTCCCAGGCTTCATGAAGGGTAAGCAAGTATATGAAACATTCCGCGATAGCGACGTTTACGTCATGCCCTCTGTTTCTGAACCCTTCGGTATCTCGCCACTTGAAGCCATGCAGTGTGGTGTTCCCTCTATTATTAGTAAACAAAGTGGATGTGCAGAAATTCTCGATAAGTGTATCAAGACCGACTATTGGGACATTCACGCTATGGCAGACGCCATGTATTCAATTTGCACAAACGAAGGTCTCTACGAATACCTCAAGGTTGAAGGTATTAAGGAGGTAGACGAAATCACCTGGGAAAAGGTGGGTCATAGAATTCGTAAGTGCTATGATGAAACCATTGAACGCTTTAACAGACACTAAAAAAACTATCCACAACTATGAAAACTGTTTGCTTATATTTTGAAATTCACCAAAATATCCACTTGAAGCGCTACCGTTTCTTTGATATCGGTACCGACCACTATTATTACGATGACTATGAAAATGAGCGTTCAATTACTGAAACTGCTGAACGTTCATACGAACCCGCCCTCAAGGCGCTCCTTGAAATGGCCGACATGTATGGCGATTACTTCAAGTGTGCTTTCTCACTCTCAGGTTGCGCTATTGAAATGCTCGAAACATACGCGCCTCAGGTCATCGAACTCCTTCAGGAACTCAACAATAAGGGTTGCGTAGAATTCCTCGCAGAACCCTATTCTCACGGTTTCTCATCCATCAAGGATGCAGAATGCTTCAAGGAAGAAGTAGATCGCGTATGCAAGAAGATCAAGGCGCTCTTCGGTCAGACGCCCAAGGTATTCCGCAACTCTGCCCTCATCTATTCAGATGAAATTGGCGAACTCGTAGCCGACATGGGCTTCAAGGGCATGCTCGCTGAAGGCGCTAAGCAGGTACTCGGTTGGAAGAGTCCCCACTTCGTTTACGCTTGCAACCGCAACCCGAACCTCAAGTTGCTCCTCCGCGACCACAGCCTCTCAGAAGATATCTCTTACCGCTTCAACGACTCTTCATGGAGCGAATATCCCCTCTTTGCAGACAACTATGCACAGTGGATTGCCAACCTCCCCGAAGAAAGCCAGGTTATCAACCTCTTCATGGAACTCTGCGCACTCGGTATATTCCAGCCCCTCTCTTCAAACATCCTCGAGTTTATGAAGGCACTTCCCGCTCAGCTTAAGGAACGCGGTATTACCTTCTCTACTCCCTCAGAAATCTGCTCTAAGATCAAGTCTGTAGGTACAATCGACGTACCCTACCCCACATCTTGGGTAGACGAAGAACGCGACCTCTCACCTTGGTTGGGTAATGTGATGCAACAGGAAGCTTTCAACAAGCTTTACAGCGTAGCTGAGCGCGTACGCATTTGCAACGACCGTCGCCTCAAGCAAGACTGGGACTACCTCCAGGCATCTAACAACTTCCGCTTCATTTCAACAAAGCCCAACTCTTACGGTGCTTACCGCGGTATCTACGATTCTCCCTATGATGCGTTCACAAACTACATGAACATCATCGGCGACTTCGTAACTCGCGTAAATAACATCTATGGCGGTATGGAAAACGAAGAACTCAATTCGCTCCTCACAACCATCAAGAACCAGGATGAAGAACTCGCCGTTAAGGAAAAGGAAATCAAGAAGCTCAAGCAAGTAGTTGCAAAGCTCGGCGGCACAGAAGCTCTTGAAGAACCCAAGGCAGAAGCACCCGCAGCTCCCGCAAAGAAGGCTGCTCCTAAGAAGTGCGCCCCCAAGAAGGCTACTGCTGAAAAGAAGGAAGCACCCGCTAAGAAGGCACCTGCCAAGAAGGCTGCTACTAAGAAGTAAGGCACATTTGCTTTAACACATTCATACTAAAAGTAGGGAGACTTTGGTCCCCCTACTTTTTTATGTTAAACTGAACCGACTATATGAAATTAGAAGTTACCCCCCAAGACACCCCTCGCGCAAAGGCTTTTGAGATGTGGATGTCGTCTCCTATGCCCATGGTGACCTTGACAAAGACGTTTAACGTCACTCACCTCCAAAGGGTTGCTCACCAGCGGAACATCAAGTTCAACGCGCTCCTTTGCTGGTGTATCGGAAGGGCAGCAAGTCAGATAAAGGAATTCTACTTCCTACCAGAAAATGGTAAACTCTTCAGCTTTGAAAAGTTAGCAATAAATGTAATTGTCAATAATAACCAAGGAGGCATAAGTTCATGCGACATCCCCTACGATGATAACATCACCACTTTTTGCGATACATACAATGAACTTACCCATAAAGTATCTTCAACATCCCAAAGTTCTTATCTTGAAAACTATATGGTAGTGGGCACCTCCGCCATGATTCAAACCGAACTTGATAGCATCGTCAATCAATACACAGATAAATTCTGTAACCCTATGGTTATGTGGGGGAAATATCGCAAAAGATGGTGGAAGACCACCCTCCCCATATCCTTCCAATTCCACCATGTACAAATGGATGGTGGACACGCAGCGAGTTTCTTAGAACTGCTACAACAAGAAATTCAGAAACTAAAATAGACAACCAACTCAATAAAAATGTCTCCCAGGAAGTGCTCACGACATGAGTAAACATACAATGGTTATCCATACAAAGATGGGATATGTCTATAGGATTGTGGAGGAGTCGAGAGCAAATTATTATGTATAAAAACAACTATATGTAAAATATTATTTCTAACTTTGCATAGTCGTAGGTATTACGATTTCTTAAAACGAGAAACATATCAATAAAATAAATATGAAGAAATTCCTTTTGCTCCTGACTACAGCAATTGTTACGTTCACTTCATGTAACACAAAGGAAAAGGTAGTTTACTTCCAGGACATTCAAAATGCAGAGGTAATTCAAGCACAAATGGTTGAAAACCTTAAGTTTCAACCTGGCGACCGCTTGACAATCGTCGTAACAAGTAGTTTGACCCCTGAAGATGCTGTTAGTTATAACCTTCCTATTGTAACTATGCAAGCTGGTTCTGTTACAGGTCAAAACTACTCAAACCAGATGTCATACTATACTGTTGAACCCGATGGAATGATCGAAGTAGCCGGTCTTGGCAGAATGGTTATTGCAGGAAAGTCACGTTCTGAAGTAACAGAAGAACTTCAAAATAAATTGAGAAATGGTTTGTTGAACGACGCGATTGTTGCAGTAAATCCAGTCAATCAATATATCAACATTCTCGGTGAAGTAAAGACTCCCAATAGATATTTGCTCAATAAGGATAACATCACAATCCTTGAAGCTATCACAATGGCGGGAGACCTTACTATTCAGGGTGACAGAAGCAACATCCTTGTAATGCGTAATGAGAATGGTCAAGTAAAAAATTACTACATGGACATTCGCTCTAAGGATATTTTCTCTTCACCTGCTTTCTACTTGAAGCAAAACGACATTGTTTATGTTCAGCCCAACGAAGTTAAGAGCAACAACTACGTAAACAATGGTAACAGCATCCGCCAGATTTCAACATGGCTCTCTTTGTTGTCATTCATCACTACAACAATCATCTTGATTAAGAACTGGTAATACCAACTGAATATTACACAAAAGAAGGCGTAGGAATACCTTACGCCTTCTTTTGTTATTTAGAAGATACCTGTATTTAATAGTATGAATGAAAAACAACAAGCGAAATATACTTGACATGAAATGTAATTTTGGAGCGACTAAAATATAGTAAACTATAACATTTCTCCCCCTCTACCCATCACTCTAAAAAATAAACCTATTTTAGTGAAAATTATTAGTAACATAAAAAAAATTATTAGTAACATAATTTAAAATAAGTTACTAATAATTTTAGTCCTATCTAATATATTGATATTGTAGGCATTATAAACCAACAAAAAGAACGTCTAAATCTCGTTTTTGTCTCCCACGGGGAAGATCACTTTAGGTTGGAATGAAGCGGCCTCTTCCGGAGTCATTCCAGCATAAGCCATGATGATGATTTCATCCCCTACTTGAAACAATCTTGCCGCGGCTCCGTTCAGACAAATACATCCAGATTTGCGTGGTCCTTTAATTACGTAAGTTTCAATACGAGCACCGTTCATATTGTTGACAACATGAACCTGTTCATTTGCGATTAGTCCTGCCGCATCCATTAAATCTTCGTCTATCGTAATACTCCCCATATAGTGAAGATTAGCTTCAGTGACTGTAGCACAATGAATCTTTGACTTCAAAATATTTAAAATCATAATATCTATTTACTTGTATCTAATATTATCAATCAAACGCACAGGACGCACTCCGCAGAACACCGTAATGCAACCAACAATTTCATCTGCCTCATCCCACGAGGAAACCTCTTGAAGAGTTATTCCATTTACAATATGGAAATACTCCACATCAAGACCTGAAATTGCGTTCAACTCTTCAACGACCTTATTGCGCGTATCAAGAACGCTATGCGCTTTGGCAAAATCCACACTTTCAAACAAGCACCTTGAAATGTTAAGGGCAATCTGCTTTTCCTCAACCGTTAAAAGGGTGTTTCTACTGGACATGGCCAACCCAGACTCTTCTCGAACAATGGGACATGGAACTAATTTAATAGGAAGACCAAGATCCTTAACCATTGCTCTAATAACAGCTACCTGCTGAAAGTCCTTTTCACCAAAATAAGCAGTATCAGGTTTTGTCATGTAAAACAATTTAGAGACAATCTGACACACCCCATTAAAGTGCCCAGGACGACGCTCCCCCTCCATTACCGTATCAATTGGAGGGTAGGAGAAAACGCGTGTATCGGGTTCTGGATAAACTTCTTTAACACTGGGAGCAAATACATAATCTACCCCTAATTGTTCAAGCAAAGCACAATCGGCATCAAGAGTACGGGGATAGTTTTTGAGGTCATTCTTGTCGTTAAACTGGGTAGGATTAACAAACACACTCACAATGGTAATGTCATTCTCTTGCGTACAACGCTCCACAAGAGAGGCATGTCCGGCATGAAGTGCTCCCATTGTGGGGACCAACCCAATAACTTTTTT
The DNA here is from genome assembly GCA_017628555.1 of Bacteroidaceae bacterium. Classification (GTDB taxonomy): domain Bacteria; phylum Bacteroidota; class Bacteroidia; order Bacteroidales; family Bacteroidaceae; genus Alloprevotella. The sequence goes on from JAGBYW010000045.1 coordinate 42,592, forward strand.
ATTAAGACGCTCACGCTCAACGCAAGCTTCAAGTTCTTTAACTGATGTAACTATTTTCATATCAAAATCTGTGTGCCTTAACACAAAGGGCAAGAGTTCATTTATATCCACTCACCCAATCATCAAAACTTTTGCAGTGGCAAATTTCGCTAAATATTATGAATTATGTAGGGAGTTATCTATAAAATTTATTAAAAACTACTACATACAAGCGATTTAGAGCGCCCGAATGGCAAAACAATCAAGTTTTTTTTGTAATTTTGCACTGGTAATTTTGTCATTAACATGATGAGTTTGTTTTTGTTGTAAACGGGAGCAACTATCTTTATCTGCAAAATTACTTACAGCACTTACTCATTAGACTTAACATTAAGATGACAAAGGCGAAGAAGGTATTATTCATTACCCAAGAAATCACTCCGTATGTTCCAGAAAGCAGTATGTCTTTCGTGGGACGCAACCTCCCCCAACTCATTCAAGAAAATGGCAACGAGATACGCACGTTTATGCCACGATGGGGTATCATTAACGAGCGACGCAATCAGTTGCACGAAGTGATTCGTCTGTCGGGTATGAATATTGTAATTGATGATACGGACCATCCGCTTATCATCAAGGTGGCAAGCATTCAAGCAGCGCGTATGCAGGTGTATTTCATTGACAATGATGACTACTTCCACAAGCGTGCGATGCTCTCCGATGAGAATGGAAATGAGTATGCCGATAATATTGAGCGCGCTATTTTCTATGCTCGCGGTGTACTTGAAACGGTTAAGAAATTGCGTTGGGTGCCCGATGTCATCCATTGCCAAGGTTGGGTTTCAGCTATTGCTCCCCTTCTTATCAAGACTGCCTTTGCGGACGACACTCCTTTTGTAAATACTAAAGTGGTATTTGATGCTTACGAAGAAATGCCCCGAATGGCACCTCCCGCGAATATTAAGGAGTGCTTGGAGTTCAGAAATGTTAATACAGAACTTCTTGACGGCACAGGCATAGACTTCACACAACCCGATGCACTCGGAAAATTAGCAGTTCATTTTTCCGATGGTATTGTGCTTGAGCACTCAGATGCACAATCTGCACTTGCCGTTTATGCCAAGGAGCGAGGCATCATTGTTACAACAAGAGAAAAAGAAGCGCCCCTTGCAGACGCTTACGAAGCTACATACTCTGCACTTGTCGGAGAATAAAAATCGTATGTGCCGATGTGCCCCTGCACATTGGCACATTATAATATGTAATACCAATCAGCATTATCGTGAAAACTTTTTCCGC
>JAGBYW010000046.1 GCA_017628555.1 Bacteroidaceae bacterium
AAAAGGGGAGTGTGTCTTCTATTTCAATCTCAATCCCATTTCCTAAAAACAAACTCCGACTTAATTTCGATTAACTCCTATTTAGTTGAAATTAAGTTGTAGTTTGTTTTTAGGAAATCCTCAGAGGTTTGGGAGGTATCTGCTTTCATGAAAAAAACAAGCATTTCTATTAACTTTTCTTAAATAAGTTCTCTAATCCTTGCCCTATAATCTAAAAAGGTGTACCTTTGAGGTCAAATTCAATTATCTACTTAAAATCTAACGTACTATGGCTATTGAAAAGACCCTCGTGCTTTTGAAACCCTGCACTGTGCAGCGCGGTTTGATTGGTGAAATTACTTCTATCTTTGAAAAGAAAGGTTTGAAGATTTGTGGTATGAAGATGATGTGGCTCACAGATGAGTTGCTCTCTGAACACTATGCGCACCTCAGCGAAAAGCCTTTCTTCCAGCGCGTTAAGGATGCGATGATGACTGCTCCCGTGGTGGCACTCGCCCTCGAAGGTGTGGATGCTATCGCTGCCGTTCGTGCGCTTGCAGGTCCTACTAACGGACGTAATGCTGCGCCTGGCACGATCCGCGGTTCTTATTGCGTAAGTTTCCAGGAAAATATCGTGCATGCAAGTGACGGTCCTGAAACTGCAGAAATTGAACTCAAGCGCTTCTTCAAACCCGAGGAAATCTTGGAATGGGACAACGTAATCTTTCCCTTCCTCTATGCTAACGACGAATTCTAAACCTATTTCCGTAGGCGAATCATCCCGCAGTCTTTCCGCTGCGGGATTTTTTTTTATTTTGTTATCCCTCCCAAGTGTCAACCTTTTTTACTACCTTTGCCAAGTAACACACATATTATTTATATAAACATGCAACCTTATCAAGAAGAAAATACACGCCGTGGACGCATTGAGGTAATTTGCGGGTCGATGTTCTCGGGAAAAACTGAAGAACTCATCCGCCGCTTGAAGCGTGCCAAGATTGCCCGTCAGACGGTGGAAATATTTAAACCTGCCATTGATACACGCTACTCAGAAGTTGAGGTGGTGTCGCACGATAGCAATTCTATTCCCTCAACGCCAGTAGACTCTTCTTCAAGTCTTCTCTTGTTGGCGCAGAATGCCCAGGTTATCGGTATTGACGAGGCGCAGTTCTTTGATGAAGGACTGGTGGACGTGTGCAACCAGTTGGCAAACGAGGGCAAGCGCGTGATTATTGCGGGACTTGATATGGACTTTAAGGGTATTCCCTTCGGACCGATGCCCGCGCTTTGTGCAGTGGCAGAGTCTGTTTCTAAAGTGCATGCCATATGTGTGCGCTGTGGCAACTTGGCGTATGTCTCTCACCGCAAGGGCGAAGATGAGCGTCGTGTCATGCTCGGAGAAATGAATGAGTATGAACCTCTCTGTCGCCATTGCCAAAATGAGGCGATGAAGCAGAAGGCGGAACAATAATTTTAGGTCACTTTTCTCTTTCCTATTCTTATGGCTTACAATCCCAATAAGGAACTGAAACTCTATTATTCTATTAGTGAGGTGGCGGCAGAATTTGGCGTTGCTGAAACACTCCTACGCTTCTGGGAGAAGGAGTTCCCCCAACAGATTGCTCCCAAAAAGTCTGGGCGCAATGTGCGCCAATATACCAAGGAGGATATTGAGCAAATCCGCATTATCTATAATCTCGTAAAGGTGCGTGGACTCAAAATTTCTGCAGCGCGCGACCTGCTTAAGAAAAATAAGGAGGGTGTAGGCAACTCTTCGGAAGTAATTGATCGCCTCCAGGCAATCAAGGCAGAACTCCAAGCCATCCGCGCGGAACTTGGAGGGCTGTAATTCCCTTAAAAGGTGAGTCTCACTCCGCACGGTATCTCTCCTTTCTCCTTTAATCCTTTCTCCTTTCCCCTATGGTCGGTAGAATTCATTCCCTGGAAAGTTTCGGGACAGTTGACGGTCCTGGAATTCGTTTTATAGCATTCTTGCAAGGGTGTCCCATGCGTTGTCAGTATTGTCACAATCCTGATACGTGGGATCCGCAGCGTAAGTGTCAGTACGAGCTTACGCCTGAAGAGTTGTTGGCTGAAGTGAAGCGGTATAAGAACTTCATCAAGACGGGTGGGGTGACCTGTACGGGTGGCGAACCGCTGATGCAGGCGCCTTTCGTTGAGGCATTCTTCCGCCTTTGCCGTGAAGCAGGTTTTCATACTGCGCTCGATACGTCTGGTGTGGTGTTTACGGATGCCGCAAAGCGTGCCGTGCAGGAGGCTGACCTCGTTATGCTTGATGTGAAAACAACTGATGATAGTTTGCATCCCGTTTTGACAGGTGTGCCTCGTAAGAATAACGCTGCCTTTATGGATTATCTTCAGGAAATCGGCAAGACAACTTGGGTGCGCCACGTTATTGTTCCTGGTGTGAATGATGATGATGAACATTTGCAACAGGTGGCGGATTACGTGAAGCAGTTCAGCGTCGTAGAGCGTGTAGAACTCCTCCCATACCACATCATGGGCACTTACAAATACGAGGAACTCGGTCTTAAATATTCCCTCGAAGGTGTTGCTCCTCTTTCGCAAGAACGCCTCCAGCGTGCCCGCGAAATTTTCCGAGCAACAGCAACTTGTGAGGTGGTGTAGACCTTGTTAAGGCATGTTATGGCGTGTTACTGCCTGTTGTTACCAGTTACAGTCTTCCATTTCCGCCCTCATAACCTTATCTCCTCTAACCTAAAATATATTTATGAAAATAGCAGTCCCCACAAAAGATGGTTGTGTAGATAATCACTTTGGTCATTGCGACCACTACACAATATATACTATAAATAATAAGCAGATTGTTGACGTCGTAGAGCATCCTTCTCCCCAAGGTTGCGGTTGCAAGTCGGGTATCGCAGCCGAGTTGCGCCAAATGGGTGTTGAAGTAATGCTGGCAGGAAGTATGGGTGAAGGTGCCTTTCACAAATTGTCAGCAGAAGGAATAAAAGTCATTCGCGGATGCAGCGGAGATGTAAATGTCGTAGTAAAGGGTTACCTTACCGGATTTATTTTGGATAGTGGAGTAGGGTGCGACCACCACGATTGTGGTCATCATTAACTTTAGCTCGTAAATGTAGAATCGTTATCATGGAAATGGTCTCATAATCCCCATGATTCAGGTCCTCTTCGCCGCGACATTGTCGTGGCGTTATTTATGGTATTAACCCTTGATTTTGCAATCTCTCAGCGACAAAATTGGGATGTAAATTCCCTATCGAAAGAAAAAAGTAGCTTTTTTGTGAAAAAATCTTTGGATTTTCTTGTTCAATCCAAAATCCCGCCGTACTTTTGCACTCGCTGACTCACTCAAAAAGCGAGTCACACTAAAAACGATCTTTGAAAGATTTTCATAAACTTTTTGTAGAGAAGTACAAGAAACAAACATTGCAACGAAAGTAGCAAATTAGTTTGTGTAACATTAATGTTATTTGTACCGTTTAATTCTTTATGATAAGGAAGGATGTCTTGAGCTTAAAAGATATTTAAACAATTTATTATATTATAAAGAAGAGTTTGAT
>JAGBYW010000005.1 GCA_017628555.1 Bacteroidaceae bacterium
GGCCGTCGCGAAATTGGTCACGGTCACCTCGCATGGCGCGGTTTGAAGGGTCAGATTCCCGCAGAATTCCCCTACACAGTGCGCGTAGTGAGCGACATTCTCGAGTCTAACGGTTCTTCTTCAATGGCTACAGTTTGTGCCGGCACGCTCGCACTCATGGATGCCGGTGTACCCATGAAGGCTCCCGTAAGTGGTATCGCAATGGGTCTTATCAAGAACCCCGGAGAAGACAAGTATGCAGTGCTCTCTGACATCCTCGGCGATGAAGACCACCTTGGTGATATGGACTTTAAGACAACAGGTACACTCAAGGGTCTTACTGCTACACAGATGGACATCAAGTGTGACGGTCTTTCTTACGAAATTCTTGAAAAGGCACTCGCACAGGCTAAGGCAGGTCGCGAACACATCCTCTCTTGCATGATGGAAACAATGAGCGAGCCCCGTGCAGAACTCAAGCCCCACGTTCCCCGCATTGAAGCATTCGACATTCCCAAGGAATTCATCGGTGCTGTTATTGGCCCTGGCGGTAAGATCATTCAGGGTATGCAGGAAGAAACTGGCGCTACAATTACCATCGAAGAAGCTGACGGCGTAGGTAAGATCCAGGTGAGCGGTCCTAACAAGGAAAGCATCGAAGCTGCTATCGCTAAGATTAAGGCTATCGTGGCAATTCCTGAAGTGGGTGAAGTTTACAATGCAAAGGTAGTGAGCATCATGCCCTACGGTTGCTTCGTAGAATTCATGGCAGGTAAGGAAGGTTTGCTCCACATCTCTGAAATCTCTTGGAAGCGCCTTGAAAGTGTTGAAGAAGCTGGACTTAAGGAAGGCGACAACATCACTGTGAAGCTCCTTGAAATCGACCAGAAGACTGGCAAGTTCCGCCTCTCACACCGTGTGCTCGAAGAAAAGCCCGAAGGTTGGGAAGAACGCCCCCGTCGTCCCCGTCGCGAAGCGGCAGATGGCGAACGCCGTCCCCGTCGTGAGAAGAGCGAATAATTTGCCCTTACGCAAATAAAATAATACCGTTTACGGGTGCATCAACCACGGTTGGTGCACCCGTTTTCTGTGTTTCAAACGCCCGCCGTTGGGCAGAAAAATACGTCGAAATTACACTTTGATTTTCAAGCACTTACAAGAGTGAAAATTATTAGTAACATATTTTAAATTATCTTACTAATAATTTTTTTTAGGTTACTAATAATTTTTACGAAAATAGATATAGTTTTTCGGAACATAGAAAGGTGGGGCAAAAGTTCACTACGAACCTTTGCCCCACCGCTTTATTTTTCGCTAAAAACTTAGTCGCTAAAAATGTCGCTAAGAATTTAGTCGCGACACACGGTCTTTTCTTCAATTACAAAACTTTCTTCCTGTGGAGTTTCTCCATCCACCTTTACTTCTTCGTAATCACCACCGTTTTGACCACTCAAGAAGAGGTAAATGACCACCATCATGACATACGTGAAGGCTCCAGCTGGGATTACACCCACCAAGCAACAGAACATCCCTAAGATGCTAACAAGCACTGCGACAAAGTAAAGCGCAATGAGGATTCCTACATTTCCTTTCGTAGCATTCCAACTGCGCTCAATGGCTTCACCCACACTAATATTGGGGTTGTCGATAACGTAAATGGGAGCTATAAACAAGCGGGGAGCTATAAAGATGAAAGGAATGAAGCAACAGAGCAGAGCGGCGTAACTTGCGATTGCGACGATGACCGATGTGGCAATCACTCGAAGGAGAGTGGAGGTAGTCAACTCAATATCTACGTCTTTAGCAATGCTCAACACCTTCTTGAAGAAGAAGGCCATCATTACCAATTGAGCCACGCCAGGCACCAATAAGGTATAAAGATAATAGATTGTTGCACCATTCATCATCCATTCCAAATTCGCATCAGGATCATTCCCAGTAGGAGGTTGACAAGGAGCTATAAGAGTAAGCGCCCCAACAAGGAGCATCATTCCAAAATAGAAAAGAGTCAGTTTCTCCCAATTCTCCTTAAAAATTTCCCATGATTTATTTAGCACAGGGGATACATCAAAATTGTTCTGCATAATAATAGAGTATTAGTTATAGCTATGAGTTGCAACAAAATTAGTATTTATTTCCCAAACACACTACGCTCTCTGTAAAAAATAAGAGTCTGCTTACACATGTGGCAGACTCTTATTCATGAGAGATATTACTTAGTAGCTTCGCCCCACTTGTTTGCACCAGGCTGACTTTCAAGGATGCAGAGGTAGAGGTAGAACAAGTTTACTACGGGGATTAACGCCAAGAGTACGAACAAACCGCTCTTACCAATATCGTGCATGCGGCGTACGCCTACTGCCAACGCGGGCAAAAAGAGCAAGATGCTGAGGAGGTTTACCACGGGAATGCAACCTACGATGAAGCAGAGCAATGCGAACCACCAGTATTCAGAACGTGTTGCGCGACCGCTGAATGTTACGTACTTGCTGAAACAAGTCTTAATTGATTGACCAAAAGTCATAGTAATAATGTGTTTAGTTATTAACAGAGGGTTTGTTTTGCCACAAGCAGGAACCCTCATGTACCCTGTCTTGCAGACCTTGTATTTCTCAGAAATTTTATCCCCACACGTTGCGCGCCACGCCCCAAATACAGAGCAGCAGGATTACCGCAAGCACCACGCGAGAGGAAGTTGCCCAAGCATAAACCCTTGAGCGCGCTACCCTTTCGGAGCAACTGCCCAGCAACCATACACCCACGTAGGGGAATAGTAACCACAGCGCTGGGTTATAACGCCACGCGGCAAGCAAGTCGCCATGCAGAAACGCATGCACCCCACGCTGCAAGCCACACAAGGGACATTGCCATCCCGTGAGCTGAAACAGCGGACACTTCAACCACCACGCTTCATCGCCAGGCGCTCCGAAATAGAGCACGGCTGCTGTTGCGAGCACCGCCAAGGAGATAAAAATGCGCGGGAGTCTCATGCCGGAAAGCAGATTTTTGTGTTCACGACCGCAAAGGTAATACAATATTAAAATATGTTATTGTTAATTGGTAAAAAAATATTTTTTACACCCAGAAAATGTCATTTTTTTTCGCACAAAATAGAGGGTCGAAAAACTATACCTATTTTCGTAAAAATTATTAGTAACCTAAAAAAAATTATTAGTAACATATTTTAAAAAAGGTTACTAATAATTTTGAGCACTTCTGAGGTGGTGTTAATTTTCTGTATATCAACAGTTTACAAAAATAAGTTTTTCGCACATAAAACAGGTGGAAATCACCCCCTACTGGGGGCAATTTCCACCTCCTATCAGTTCCGCTTGACGCCCTCAGAGCGGGGCGTTGCGGGGTTACTCAAAAAACTGGCGCCAATCGTCTTTCTTACCCTTCTTCTTGGGGCGCTCTGGGGCGGGAGCAACCGCCTGCTTCTTACCCTTCTTTGACTTCTTCTCAAAGTTCGCCACCTGCGGTTCAGGTCGGCCTTCGCGGCGCGCAGCTCTTGCCTCGCGGATAATCTCTCGGCGGTTGGGGCGCGCGGGTTCGTCGGGGCGACGGTTGGCTTTATCACGCTTCACCTCGTCGGGCGTGCGCTCAGCGCTATCTACCACTACGGGGCGGTCGCCCACCTTGGCGTTGCGCATCTTCTTGAGCACGATGTCGCCATAACGCTCGGGCACTTCAAAGAAAGAGCAACTCGCCGTCAAATCTATGCGTCCGATTTCCACACCCTTGACATAGCGACTCACAAGGTTGATGATTTCACGCGCATAGAAGTTGTCGCGCTTCCCGAAATTGATGAAGAGGCGCACGTAGCCGTCCTCCGCCTTGCGGGGTCCCTTTTCGCGCGAACGCGCTGGGCGTTGCTTGCCCTCGGTTGCCTTTTGCTTCTCCGCCTTTTCGGAGGGTTGCTCAATCACGGGGGCATTCTTGTAATACGCCAAGAAATGGCCGAACGACTGACTCACAAGGCGCTTAATTACGTCCTCCTTGGAGAGCCAATCCAACTTGCGGAACACCTCGGGAAGGAAGGGCGCAATCTGATTTTCATCTACCTCAACGTGCTCTAACTGATCGATGACGCGGTAAAGCTGTTTCGCACAAATCTCTTGGGGATCGGGCAGCGTGCCACGCTCAAACTTCTTCTGAATGACGTCTTCGATGACGCGCACTTTATGACGCTCGCGCAAGTGAATGATAGCGATGCTCGTGCCGCGCTTACCGGCGCGACCTGTGCGGCCAGAGCGGTGGGTGTAATTCTCTACGTCGTCGGGCAATCCGTAATTGATGACATGGGTCAATTCTTCCACGTCAAGACCTCGGGCTGCGACGTCCGTAGCTACGAGTAATTGCGTACGGCGTTGGCGGAACTTCTGCATGGTCAAGTCACGCTGGGCCTGCGAAAGTTCTCCGTGAAGCGCCTCTGCGTTATAACCGTCGCGAATCAACCAATCGGCCACCTCCTGTGTCTCCATGCGGGTGCGGCAAAAGACGATGCCGTAAATCTTGGGGTAATAATCGACCACGCGTTTGAGGGCAAGATACTTGTCCTTGGCATGCACAAGGTAATAAATGTGATTGACATTCTCCGCTCCCTCATTGCGACTACCAACTACGATTTCCTTGTGGTCGTGCAAGTAATTGCGGGCGATGCGCTCGATTTCCTTGCCCATCGTTGCCGAGAAAAGGAGGGTGTTACGCTCCTGCGGAACACCCGCAAGGATGGTGTCAATACTTTCCGTAAATCCCATGTTCAGCATTTCGTCTGCCTCGTCAAGGATTACGTTTTCCACACGTTCCAAACGCGCTACGCCACGCTCCATAAGGTCGATAAGACGACCGGGAGTAGCCACAATCACTTGCGCACCTTTCTTGAGCGCGCGGATTTGACTCTCAATGCTACTGCCTCCGTAAACGGCTTGTACGTGAAGCCCATCAAGGTAGCGTGAATAGTCCTTCAGGTCGTCGGCAATCTGAAGGCAGAGTTCGCGGGTGGGACTCAGGATGACGGCTTGGGTAGCCTTGCTCGACGTATCTACTTTCTGGAGAATGGGCAAGCCGAATGCTGCCGTCTTCCCCGTACCTGTTTGCGCGAGAGCAATAACATCGTTTCCCACACCGAGAAGGTAGGGGATTACTTCTTCTTGTACGGGCATCGGATGCTCGTAACCTAATTCGCTAATGGCGCGGCGAATTTCTTCGCAGACGCCTAATTCTTCAAATGTTTTCATAAGATATAAATATCCGATAAAACGCTCTGACACAGATACGTGGCAAGCATACGAATTGTTTTTGGAGAACACGAATCTCACGAATTTCACGAATCGTAAGCCACAAAAGCAATCTCTATGCTCATCGCTTACGAATTTCACGAATTGAAGTATGCATTATCCAAGGAAAAACGAATTGTAACAGACCGCACGGCATTCGTGTTATTCGCCTGCGATGAGCAAAGTCTGTCCGCACGGCATTTGTGTTATTCGTGAAATTCGTGTTCTCTTAAAAATTAGGTGTAATGACTGAGTTCACTCAAAGTATCTACACCTTTGCAGGAAGCATTTACATTTTATCGGACAGTAAAACTTCATTATACGCATTGCAAAGGTAGTATAAAACCCTGACACTTTGTAAGAATGAAAAAAATATCCTACCTTTGTAGGATTAACTTTTAAGGATTATGGAACTATTGTTGCACTTCACTTGGCAACAGCGCCTGTTGCCCCTCGAACCGTTACTCACGACGGACGGTCGCCGAGTGGAGGTTATCGATCCGGGATTGCACAACACGAATGCCGGACCAGACTTCTTCAACGCCAAAGTGCGCATCGACGATACGCTTTGGGTGGGCAATGTGGAGCTACACGAGCGCAGTTCGGATTGGTACAAGCACCACCATGAGGCAGACGGTACCAACTACGGCAATGTGATTCTTCACGTCGTGAGCGAGGCGGATTGCGCCGTGAGCATTGCGGGCGAGGAGGTGCCACAAGTGGTCATCCCCATGCCGAAGGCGATTGCCGACAACTACGACACGCTGATGCGCGAGGAGCATTTTCCGCCCTGTTACCGAGTCATCCCCCAACTTTCCTCAATCGACAAGAGCAGTTGGCTTTCGGCGCTCACCATTGAGCGACTTCAGGAAAAGACGGAGCGCATTGAGGGCTACTTGAAGGAGAGTTGCTTCGACTGGGAGCAGACCTTCTTCATCGCCTTGGCGCGCAACTTCGGGTTCGGAGTGAATGCCGAAGTATTTGAACTTTGGGCGAAAAACTTGCCCCTCAAAGTGGTGGGAAAACATCGCGATGATGCCTTCCAGATTGAGGCGTTGTTTTATGGGCAAGCGGGGTTGTTGGACGAAAGTCTGATTAAGGAGGAGCGTTGTGACACTCACGTTGAACGCCTCCGCAAGGAGTATGCCTTCCTCCGTCATAAGTTCGGCCTCACGCCCATCAACGGGGCACAATGGAAGTTGCTCCGCATGCGCCCCCAGAATTTCCCCCACGTACGTCTCGCTCAGTTGCTCCACCTCTACCAATCGAAGTGCATCAATTTCTCACAACTGCTCGCCGCTCAGGGACAGGAGGAACTTATGGCGCTTCTCGAGGCGCACACCGAGGGATATTGGCAAACGCATTACACCTTTGGCGCCGCACACGAGACACCCTCCGAAAAGCGTCTGCAACGCAGTTCGCTCCAACTCTTGCTCATCAACACGGTGGCGCCCTTGCTCTTCTGCTATGGCAAGTACCACAACGAGGAAGCGCTTTGCGAACGCGCCATTGACTTGCTCGACGAACTGAAAGCAGAAAGCAATTTCATCACTCGCGCTTGGGGCGAAATAGGGTTGAAAGCCCGAAGTGCCGCCCAAAGTCAGGCGCTCATCCAACTCAAGCGCAACTACTGCGACCGCAAAGATTGCCTGCGCTGTCGGTTTGGGCGCTACTACCTCAAGCATTGCCAACAAGGGGGTGCGTAAATGCGGCACTTCATAGGGGCGTTTTCAGGCGCAAAACCATGCTGCAAAAAACTATACCTATTTTCGTGAAAATTATTAGTAACATAAAAAAAATTATTAGTAACCTAATTTAAAATATGTTACTAATAATTTTGGGGTGCTTTACCGTAGTTATAACCACCTGTATATCAGCGATGTAAACCTTACCTAAAATACCTTGTTTTACACCCCCATTTTCCCCGTCGGCTGACCTCATTTTCACATACTCATACTATCATTTCATACCATGCCTTACTCTATCACACTCAAGGTGCGCGACTACGAATGCGACCTTCAGGGCATTGTCAATAATGCCAACTATCAGCACTACCTGGAACATGCGCGCCACGAATTTCTGCGCTCTTACAACGTTTCGTTTGCCGACCTTCACCAGCGCGGCATCGATGCCGTGGTGGCGAGAATCACGATGGCGTTTAAGACGCCTTTGACCTCGGGCGACAGCTTCCGTTGCACGGTTGACGTGAAGAAGGACGGCATTAAGTATGTCTTCACGCAAAACATCTATCGCGCGAGCGATGATAAGCTCGTTTTGAAGGCTACCGTGGACACCGTTTGCCTCATCAACGGCAGGCTGAAGGAATGTCAGGAACTGGACGACATTTTCTTTGGACCTTATTCTGAATATGCCCCTGCTGAAAAGTAAAAGTCTTCTACCCTATGGAAGAACATCTTTATACGCTCGCCCTAACTCGAGTGCGCGGACTTTCTCAACCCATGGCGCTGGCGCTCTACAAGGAGTTGGGTAGCGCAAAGGCTGTGTTTGACTTGCTCCAAAGTAAGGAGAGCCTGCCGCCCTTTGTTTCGCCCAAACTCATCAGCATCCTCCGCGCTGGAGAGGCTGATGCCCTGAAGCGTGCTCAAGAGGAAGTGGATTTTTGTACCAAAGGAAAAATCCGCATCCTTGCCCTCAACGATGACGACTACCCCGCACGACTCAAGGAGATACCTGACCCGCCACTCGTCCTCTTCTTCCTCGGAAACGCAAATCTTAACGCTCCGCGCATTATTTCTATTGTCGGTACGCGTAGAATTACTGAATACGGCAAGTCTATTTGTCACAATTTTTTACCTGATTTGAAGCGTACCAACCCTGATACGCTGATAGTTAGCGGACTTGCATACGGCGTAGACATTCACGCACACCGCGCTTCTTTGGAATCAAACCTGCCGACGGTCGGAATTTTGGCACACGGATTAGACATGATCTACCCTTCTTTACACCGACAGACGGCGCAACAGATGTTAGCGCAGGGCGGATTGCTTACAGAGTATTTTTCTAAGACTGTTCCCGACAAGGGAAACTTTGTGCGGCGCAACCGCATCGTGGCGGGTATTTCTGAAGCTACGGTGGTGGTCGAAAGTGCCGACCGCGGAGGTGCTTTAATTACTGCCAATCTCGCACGCGACTATGATCGCGAGGTTTTTGCCTTTCCCGGTCGCCTTAACGACCAATACTCGGCGGGGTGCAACAAACTTATTGCACAACAAAAGGCGGCACTGATTACTTGTGCCAAGGATATGACTACGGCACTCAACTGGCCAGAGACTTCCGCCTTACTTGAACCGCGCGAACTCTCACTTTTTCCCGAATTTACCGATGAAGAGGCGCGCGTTTGCTTAGCCCTGAAGGGGAGCATGGAGGGTATTCACATCAATAAGTTAGTCGTTGACCTCAACATCCCTGTGGGGCAACTCACCGCCTTACTCTTTGAATTGGAGATGAAGGGTGTGGTGAAACCGCTCGTAGGGGGGCGCTACAAACTCTTGGATTTCTAAGAACTCAACTGCCCTGGGTGGGTTTCTAAGTAATTCACTTTCCCATTTAAACATTCCTTGCTAATTTTGTCGGCGCAAAATAAGAAGTATTTTAGCCATAGAAACACTATAAACTATGACAGAATTTCATTACGATGTACTCGTTGTTGGCGCAGGCCATGCCGGTTGTGAAGCAGCACATGCCGCTGCCCGCATGGGGGCAAAGACATGTCTCATCACTATGGACATGAACAAGATTGCCCAGATGAGTTGCAATCCTGCTATCGGCGGTATTGCGAAGGGACAGATCGTGCGCGAAATTGATGCCCTCGGCGGAAAAACAGGCGAAGTCACCGACGCCGCGGCTATCCAATTCCGCATTCTCAACCGCTCAAAAGGTCCTGCAATGTGGAGTCCGCGTGCGCAGTGCGACCGCCAACGCTTTATACTAGAGTGGCGCAAAATTCTCGAAAACACCGAGAACCTTCATATTTGGCAAGACGAAGCTGCCGAACTCATCGTGGAAAACGGTACGCTTCGCGGTCTTGAAACCATCTGGGGTGCGCGCTTCTATGCGCCGACGGTGGTGATTACTGCGGGAACATTCCTCAACGGTCTTATGCACATTGGTCGGAAACAAGTTGAAGGCGGACGCTGCTCTGAACCTGCGGCGAAACTTTTGACCGATTCCATCGTGAAATTAGGCATTGAGGTGGACCGCATGAAGACGGGAACTCCGGTACGTATCGACAAGCGCACGGTGCATTTGGAAGAAATGGAAGAGCAACCTGGAGAAAACGACTACCATCGCTTTAGTTACATTTCACCTCACCGCCAGTTGCCACAACTTCCCTGTTGGACGTGCGAAACTAACGCTGAAGTACACGAAATTCTACGTTCAGGACTTGAAGATTCGCCCCTTTACAACGGACAAATTCAGAGTATCGGACCGCGTTACTGTCCCTCGGTAGAAACCAAGATTGTCACCTTCCCCGACCGCGACAAGCACCCCCTCTTCCTCGAACCCGAAGGTTTAGATACCAACGAACTTTATTTGAATGGCTTTTCATCGAGCCTTTCTATGGATGTGCAAATCGAGGCGCTGAGAAAGATGCCCTGCTTCCGCGACGCTGTAGTTTACCGTCCGGGTTACGCAATTGAATACGACTTTTTCCAACCTACACAGCTGAAACACTCGTTGGAATCGAAGAAAATGGAAGGACTCTTCTTCGCTGGACAAGTAAATGGTACGACAGGTTACGAAGAAGCTGCCGCACAAGGTATCGTTGCCGGCATCAATGCGGCACTAAAAGTAAAGGGCGAAGAACCCTTTGTACTCCACCGTGACGAAGCCTATATTGGCGTACTCATCGATGATTTGGTGACAAAAGGAGTTGACGAGCCCTACCGCATGTTTACCTCACGCGCAGAATATCGTATATTATTGCGTCAAGATAATGCCGATATTCGCCTCACACCTTACGCACAAAAGTTCGGACTTTGCAGTGAAGAGCGCCACCGTCGCTTTGAGTATAAAAAGAAAAAGATTGCCGAAATCATCGATTACTCCAAGAATTTTTCCATCAAGGCTGAGCGCATAAATCCCTACTTGGAATCAAAAGGCACTGCCCCCTTGCGCGGCGGATGTAAGTTATTTGACCTCTTGAATCGCCCCCAAATCACCCTACTCAACTTGGCAGGCGAAGTGAAAGCCTTTGGCGAATTCCTCGAACGCATCGAAGAAATCGACCGTGCCGAAATCATCGAAGCAGCAGAGATTGAAATTAAATACCATGGGTATATTTCTCGCGAACGTGCCTTAGCCGACAAGATGCAACGCTTGGAAAATATAAAAATTCGCGGTCATTTCGTCTATAATGAGATTACCCAACTCTCTACAGAGGCACGCCAAAAACTTACCGCCATTGATCCAGAAACCCTCGCCCAAGCCGGACGCATCCCAGGCGTTTCTCCCAACGATATTTCCGTGTTGCTCGTACTGCTCGGCAGATAATATTTCACACAATACTTATAATGTTCCACGTGGAACAATTTTCAACAAAATATTCAGTTTTCAACTTGTTATGAATACTCAACTTTTACTTGACAACCTCCGTAACGTCCCCGACTTCCCCATTCCTGGAATACAGTTTAAGGATGTATCTACCCTCTTCAAGAATCCCGCCTGCATCAATGAGATGTTGGAAGAAATGGTACGCCTTTATAAAGACAAAGGTATTACAAAAGTTGTCGGCATTGAGTCGCGCGGTTTCGTAATGGGCGCTATTCTTGCCGCACGCTTAGGTTGCGGATTTGTAATGTGTCGCAAACCTGGCAAACTTCCTGCTGACACTATTAAAGAAACTTACGGAAAGGAATATGGTACGGACACCATAGAAATTCATACCGACGCTATCGAACCTGGCGACGTTGTGCTCATTCACGACGACCTCTTGGCGACTGGCGGAAGTATGTTGGCGGCGTATAACCTTGTCAGCAAATTTGGTCCCAAAGACATATTTATAAATTGCCTCATAGAACTCAAGATAGAAGGACTTGAAGGCAGAAAATTCTTGGGCGAAGATAAAAAAGTTGATACCCTCCTCGTTATCGAAGACTAATGAACGACTACTTAGAAGGAATCATTCGCAACTTGCCCGACTTGCCGGGGTGCTATCAGTACCTCGACGAGTCGGGCACGGTGATTTATGTCGGTAAGGCTAAGAACTTGAAGCGGCGCGTGAGTTCTTATTTCAACCGTGAGCACGACTCGCTGAAGACACAGATGCTTGTGCGCAAAATTCGCGACATCCGTTACATCGTTGTCAAGACTAATGAGGAGTCGCTCTTGCTTGAAAACAACCTTATCAAGAAGTACAAGCCGCGCTACAATGTCTTGCTAAAGGACGACAAAACCTATCCCTCAATAGCCATAACAAAGGAAGAATTTCCGCGTATCTTTTCTACGCGCAACCGAAATTTGCCCCACTGCCAGTACTTCGGTCCCTACTCTCACGTACCTACGATGCACGCCTTATTAGATCTCTGCAGGCAGCTCTACCGCCCGCGCACTTGTCGCCAACCCATGACGCAGGAAGGTATAGATAGCGGGCGCTACAAAGTCTGTCTGGAATACCACATCAAGCGTTGTGGCGGGTGCTGTATTGGTAAAGAAACGCGCGAGTCATATCGTGAAAACATAGAGGCATGTAAGGAAATTTTGAAGGGAAATACGGCAGAACTTCAACGCCAGTTGCGCGCCAAGATGCTTTCCCTTGCTGAAGAACTCCGCTTTGAAGAAGCACAGGTAATTAAGGAGCAGTACGACCTCATTGACGGTTACCGCGCCAAGAGCGAAGTGGTGAGCAACACGCTTCACAATATTGACGTCTTCGCCATCGAGACCGACGAGAAGGAGGCTTACATCAATTACCTCCACGTGGTAAACGGCGCCATTACGCAAGCCTTCACGTTTGAGTACGCCAAGCGCTTGGACGAGTCGGATGAAGAACTCCTTGCCTTAGGGATTGTAGAAATGCGCACCAAGTATGAGAGTCGTTCCAAGGAAATCATCGTGCCCTTCAACGTGGACTTGCCCGAAGATTACGCCACGCAAACCATACCCCAGAAGGGAGACAAGAAGAAGCTCCTTGACCTCTCACGCCTCAACGTGAAGCAGTATAAATTCGACCGCCTGAAGCAAGCGGAGAAGTTAAATCCCGAGCAAAAGCAGGTGCGCCTGATGAAAGAAATACAGGAGCAATTAGGACTTCCCAAACTGCCGATGCGCATCGAACTTTTCGACAACTCCAACCTCCAGGGCACGGATGCCGTAGCCGCTTGTGTGGTGTTTGAAAAGTTAAAACCCGCCAAGAAAGACTACCGCCGCTATATCATTAAGACCGTCTGCGGACCCGACGACTATGCTTCGATGAAGGAAGTGGTGCGCCGCCGTTACACCCGCCTGAAAGAAGAAGGCGCTCCCCTACCCGACCTCATCATTGCCGACGGCGGCGTAGGACAAATGGAAGTCATTCGCCAGGTTGTGGAAGAAGAATTAAACCTCTCCATCCCCATTGCCGGACTCGCCAAAAACGAGCGCCACCGAACACGCGAATTGCTCTACGGATTCCCTCCCGCACACATTGGGCTTGACCCGACGTCGCAACTCTTCCGCACCCTCTCGGCGATGCAAGAAGAAGTGCACCGCTTCGCCATTACCTTCCACCGCGAGAAGCGCTCAAAGCGACAAGTAGCTTCGGTGCTCGACAACATCACGGGTATCGGACCGAAGACCAAGCAGACGCTGCTCAAGGAGTTTGGTTCGGTAAAGCGCACACGAGAAGCAAGCCTCGAGCAACTACAGATGTTACTCGGAGTGAAGAACGGAGCAAAAATTTACACAGCCCTGCATGAAGGCGAACAGCAAGAAAACTAAAGCAGGCGCGCCCTCCTCGCAACGCCCCTTTTTGCACAAATTACTAATACTTGCGCAACAAATTTTTATTCGGAGAATCCGAATTGTAACAATTTTTCCACAATATCAAGACGCAACTCGCTAACTATGAGAATACTAATCCAACGCGTAAGCCAAGCTTCAGTGACCATAAATTCAGTGGTGAAGAGCAACATCTCCCACGGCCTGCTAATTTTGCTTGGCATCGAGCCCACCGACACGCCCGAGGATGCCGACTGGCTCTGCAAGAAAGTTGCCGCCCTGCGCATCTTCGACGACGAAGCCGGAGTGATGAACAAGAGCATTACGGATGTTGACGGCGAAGCCCTTGTCGTGAGTCAGTTCACCCTCATGGCGAGCACCAAGAAGGGCAACCGCCCGAGCTACATCCGCGCCGCCCGTCCCGACATCGCCATCCCGCTCTACGAATATTTCTGCACCACCCTCTCCACGCTCATCGGCAAGGAAGTGGGCACGGGAGAATTTGGAGCAGACATGAAGGTGGCGCTCATCAATGACGGCCCCGTCACCATTTGGATGGACACCAACAACAAGGAGTAAGTCCTGCGCCCACCCCTCGCTCTCCCGAAAAAGCAAGCGTCGCAAGTAGTCATCACCACTTGCGACGCTTGTCGTATCCACGGAGGTTTTTGAACCCCCACAATAGTTGCGCAAAAAACTATATCTATTGTCGTGAAAATTATTAGTAACCTAAAAAAAATTATTAGTAACATAATTTAAAATACATTACTAATAATTTTCGCCTCTGTAGACTCGTGGTTTTCAATCACTTACAAAAAACTATTTTTGTCGCATTTTTTCGCCTAAAAAGGCACTTTATTTAATAGATTACCCCACACGGAGCAACGCCCACGGAGTATTGCGCCTTAAATTTCCCGTCGGCATCATAGTGATAAAGGATGCCCGGCGAGGTGTAGTCGTAGAGCGAAAGTTGTGACGCCACAAGAATGTCACCGCTGGGCAAACACTGGATAGCGATAGGCATGGCGGGGAGCGGAGCTTCGAGAATGTCGGTGCGCAGCAAGTTGCCCGTAGTCGCGTTGTAAGCCTCATAAGTGTTTACCGTCTCATAAGTCACCCAGTCAGTCACGGCGTTAATCACGAGCAAGGTTTCGCCCTGAAGCGCAATGTAAGAACCGTCGCAGATGTAGGTGCTCGCGCCCGTCTTGGGGTTCACCTTGTAAACCCTTGAGGGCGTCATGCTGTAATCTCCGCGACACACCACCACGAGTTCGCCCCCCGTTGTCGCCAACAACTGCCCCGGATTCATACCCACCTCGATGTAATCAACAACCGTAAGGTCGCTCACCGAGAAGCGCGCCAAGCGATAACCATTTTCGTAGGTCGGGTAATTATATCCGTCGGAGATACTCACATAAACCATGTCGCCCACATGCACCATATTACAGGGGTTCGATCCCACCTCAATCTGTTTCACAAGACTCAAGTCCGAGCGATTATACACCGAGAGGTGCCCATCGTTATTCGTAACAAGCAGGTAATCTTGGAGCGCCAAAACCGCCGTAGGGAGGGTGGTCGTAACAACTCCCTCAACCTGCAAATTCTCAGCATTAAGCGCCCACACACGATTGGATTCGAAAGCAGGAACGTAGAAGGTGCCGTCGTAAGAACAGCCCGCCTGGGGCGAACCACCGATGCTCACCCCGTTTTGAGCCATAAAGGCATCACTAACCACCGCCCCCGTCTCTGTATCTACGGCACTGATGCTGCCGTCAATACCGTCGTAGTAAGAACCTTGGTTGATGACGTAAAAAGAAGCGGGCGCGGCGTCAGGCAGTGGCGCAGGCGTGTCGTCGGAAGAAGAACATGCTGCCATCAGAAGGCAGAAAAGGGGAAGTAGGTAACGCATAATTATTACGGTTTAAAGGTTATAAGGTTGTAAGTTTATGAGGCGCTCACTTCGCCAACTGGTAAGCAAGCGTCACTACGAAGCTGCGCGTAGGCATTGGGTAGCGGCGCACAATCTCATAGTTTTTATTCAAAATATTGTGGAGCGAAAGGCTCGCCTTTAAGACTCCCGCAGGCAGGTGAAAGTTGCGGTAACACGTCGCCCCCACCTCGCCATATCCCGGCAAGCGCGTGCCGGGCGCATGATTATTTGTAGCCCATCGCGAAGAGGTACCCGAGAAGGTAAGTCCGACATTCACGGCAGGATTTTCCCACACAAGATTGGCAGCCCCACTATGGCGCGGCAGGTAAGCCGACTGCTTTCCGTAGGCATTATCCTTGGGGTCAGTTCTGTCGGTTGCCTCTTGATACGAGTAGTTTGCCGTGAGCATCAGGTGGTGTTTCGGCGCCACCGCCTGACGTATATATAGTGTAGCATCCGCTCCGCGCACGATGACCTTACCGCGATTTTCCGTGCGCCATACAAATAGGTTGTAGGGGACGGAAGAAATTTTGTCGGTCAAGTCGTTGTAATAGCCGTCTAAGGTGAGTCGCACCTGCGGACCGCCTTTTCCAAAATTCCCCTGCCATGTTGCGCCTGCGCCCAACTGACGCGTGCGTTCGGGTTTGAGCATGGGCGTACCTAAATGATAGAAGTAGGTCTCTGAAAATGTAGGTTGGCGGTAATGATCTTTATAGAAGGCGCGCAGGGTGAAGTGTCGACTAAAAGGGCGTGCCGAAAGCGAAACGGAGGGTGAGAGTTCGCTCAAATCTTTCGGCGTTTCTGCATGCCGAGGTGCCTTATTCCAAGCATGATGTGCCGTAAGGCGGGCGGTAAGTGTAAGGCGCGGATGCGTATAGCGCAGCGAAAGCGCTTGAAGCAAGGTGTGGCGCGCCGCACCATCGGCTGCCGAAAGGTTGGTGCTCAGATGATTGTAAAAATAATCCACCGCATACCCCGCACTCCACTTCGGCAGGAACTCCCACCCCACTCCACCCGTGGCATACGCCTCCGTCTGTCGATACGTGCGCTGCAAGGCACCCTCGGGATACTGCGGGTCGGGATTTGTATAGCGGTGCACCTGTCGCTGCCCCTTGAGGGCGGCAAAAACTTCAACGCCATGCGCCGCATAGTCAAAGCGCGACTGCGCAAAAAGGAGTTGCTCACCCAGGCGCTCGGCATTCGCGTTGTTGTAAAGCACTACGGGACCCGGAAGTCGGCTTTTGGTATCAGAATAGTAGACCTTCGTGCGCACTTGTCGGAGCGAGTCGGGGAGATACTGCCAATTCACCTCCCCCACCCCGCTTTGATGGCGCGAATTATGGCGGCGCTCGGTGGTAGAAGTAATCCCGTTGCGCAGGCGAAAGGCATAATTATTATTGCTATAGGCATACGAGGCAGCACCGCCCAACGTGTGATGCCTGCCCACCTTTCGGCGCAACGTGAGCGAGGGGTTGAGCAATTCCCATGCCCCCGTGCACAGTTGGAAGGTTGTCTGATTTTCTTGCTCCCCAGCCACTGCGCTACCGATGTCTAAGGTGGCAGCCGCCAAACTACGCACGGGCACGAGCAAGGGCGCGGCGTCGGCAATGTCAAGGCGGATGGATTGCACGAGGTCAAAGGCAAAGCGCGACACGTCTATCGTGCCACCCTGCGTGTCGGCCATCGGCATTCCGTCGTACGTCACCGCCGTGTGCGTAGCTCCAATGCCGCGCACACTGACGGTCTTCATGCCCCCCGCACCTCCGTAATCGCGCAGGTGAATACCCGCAATGTGGCGCAGGGCGGTAGTCATGTCGGTTGCTCCCGACCTGCGCAGGGCTAACGAGTCAAGGCGGAAGGTGGGGGTAGACGCACGCAACTGAGGGTCAAGGCGCTGACCAACGGTCACTACCTCGTTCAGCAAACCGTCTGAAACGGTCTGCCCCACCACGGGTTGACGACCCTGCACAAGCAACAACATCCCCACCAGGGGGGTGATAATTTTTAAGCGCATAGGGGTTGTGGGGCGCAGCGCGGAACCTGCACTATTCTAATATGTTATAAAGATTTGAGGGGTACTAAAAGAGGCATCTCACCCCCATGATCGGAGGCGCAAAATGCTTTTAAGCACCACTACCGCCACCACCCTTCCGCGAGGGCGCAGCGTTATGACACAGAGGTGGCAGGTCTTCTGACTTATCCCTGCAAGCACGCCTTCTCAATTCGGAATGAATCAATGGCATGTTGTGCTTACGACGATGGGACATACAGCAGCGGGACTGTACAGGATTCTCACCTGTTTCCCTTTTCATTGCAGCAGTGTGCAAACCGCCTCTTCAGCGCAAAGGTAAGAATAATTTTGAAACCCCAATAATTGTTCACAATTTTTAGCAACAAATGCGCCGTTCGTCACCTGAAATCCACCCGTTTTATCACCCCACTTTTACACCTAAAATAGATATTGATAATCAGGCAGTTAAGATAGTCAAAATTATTAGTAACATATTTTAAATTATCTTACTAATAATTTTTTTTAGGTTACTAATAATTTTCAC
>JAGBYW010000047.1 GCA_017628555.1 Bacteroidaceae bacterium
AGCTCAAAATATGTGCTCGTGTTGGTGAGTTCATTCTTCATCCAAAGTTCGCCATTCTCATATTCCATGATGGCAAGGTTAGGATTTTCTGCACACAGCAGTTGGATGGCAGAACCCGCAATACCAGGAGAGTGGATTTTGAAAATCTGGTTAGTGTTGTTGAGGTTGGGCTTCCAATGCAACAATTTACCAGGGGTCTTGCTCTCCAACGCCATGTCAATACTCAACTTCGAACCCATGTTGTAGAGCCCGTAACTTTCTGTATCGCCATCGCTGATAAGCGCCCACAACTGCGATTTGTCATTTTCATCCAAATCACCCATCACGATAGGCGCGTCGGGAGTATGGTTGCCCGCATTGGTCATCGCTTTTCCTGTGTTGAACGATACAACTCGGTAGATACTACCAATCGTCTGTGCACTCGCAGAAAGGGCAAAGACACAGGTCAAGACAAGCATGAACCACTGCTTGACCATGAGATTTGAAGATTTAATCATAGCATTAGTGTTATGTTATTTATAAAATTTCGCTACTTTACCGACTACAAAACTACGAAATTATTTTCAGAATTAACCCAATTTAACTTGCTTAAAATCAAAAATGGAGACGTTCCCACCTTGGGATGTCTCCATTTTTACTCTATTCAGAAAAATAGTTTGATTTTACAGCGTGGGTAAAGTCACCTTAAAGAGGTTGCTATTGGTGTGCTGTGAGAGGATGATTTCCTTCATTTCCTTCACCACTTCGGGGTACTTCGCTGCTACGTCAGTGTCTTCGTGGAGGTCGTTGGCGAGGTCGTAGAGTGAGCAGTTACCGTTCTTCACCACCATCTTCCAGTTACCCATGCGGAGCGCCATCATGTTGGTTTCGTGGAATTCCCAGTAAAGGAACTCGTGTGCTTCCTGGGGCTTGCCCGTAAGTTCGTTGTAGAAGGAAAGTCCATCAAAGCAGTCGCCTTTAAGATTCTTGTTTACGAATGCTTCGGGGAAACCACCGATTCCGGCAATGTCGCAGAAGGTGGGGAGAATGTCGTAGAATGCCAACTGGTGGTCGGATACGCGACCTGCTTCTACCGTTCCGGGCCAGCGTACGATGAAGGGCACGCGGATACCGCCTTCATGCGTAGAGCGCTTCGTGCCACGGAGCAAACCATCGCGGTTGAAGAATGTGGGGTCAGCACCGCCTTCTTCGTGAGGACCGTTGTCGGAAGTGAAGATGACGATGGTGTTTTCGGTCATACCCTTTTCTTCCAACTTATCAAGGATTTCGCCCACCTGTTTGTCGAGGCGCGTAATCATACCAGCAAACTGCGCATGGGCAATGTCGGTGGGGTTGTACCACGAACCAGCATCGCCGCCGTAGGTCTTTTCCTTGCAGAAGTGACCCTTGTAGGCAAGAAGGATAGAGTCTTCAGGCTGAATGAGTTCGGCATGGGGAAGGGTGTATGTGAAGATGCCGAGGAAGGGCTTTTCGCTCGTCTGCTTGTCCAACCATGCAAGGGCTTCCTTGTGGATGAGGTCGGCGGTGTATTGCGGACGGTTTTCATAACCGTTGCCGTACATGGGGTGGGGAATGTTTTCTTCGAGAAGCACACGCACCACACCTTCATCCCCACGTGAGGGGTCGTAACGGTTCATGAAGTTGGGGTAATAGAGGTGGGCTTGGAACTGACAGATGTATCCGTAGAACTGGTCAATACCGCGCTTATCGGGGGTTGAGGCAGAACCTTCGTAACCACCAGCCCACTTACCAAACATACCCGTGGTGTAACCATGTTCCTTCATGATTTCGGGGATAATCTTGTGGTTGGGGTCGTAGGGTTCCTGACCTACGCGAGCATAGTCCGAGTGGTTACCGTACTGAATGCGTCCGCCGCTGGGCCAATACTCCTTGTTGCCACGAACGTGTGTATGGCCCGTGTGCTGTCCCGTCATGAAGCTGGCGCGTGAGGGCGCCGACACGGGACTTCCCGCATAGGCTTGCGTAAAGCGCATACCCTGTGCCGCCATACGGTCGAGGTTGGGTGTTGCAATATACTGCTGGCCGTAACAACCGAGGTCGCCATACCCCATGTCGTCACACATAATATAGATAATATTGGGCTTTTCTTGAGCCTGAACGGCAGCAAGACCTGTGAGTGAGGCTGCGCCGAAGAGAACGAGTTTGTTGGTCATAGTTGAGGTTATGAGGTAATAAGGTTATGAGGGAGAACGTGTTGAAGTCCTGAGGGTGTTTAAAATCCGGATGGCGCTCTC
>JAGBYW010000048.1 GCA_017628555.1 Bacteroidaceae bacterium
TGTTGGCGAATACCGTGGAGGATGGTCATGATATTGTCACTTGTTTCTTTGTCAAGGTTTCCTGTAGGTTCGTCGGCAAGGATTACCTTGGGAGAGTTGAGTAGTGCACGTGCGATAGCTACGCGTTGCTGTTCACCCCCAGAGAGTTCGTGGGGATAGTTGTTCGCCTTTTCAGAAATGCCTACTTGCTTTAATACTTCGGCAATGCGTGGTGCACGATCTTCTTTTTCCCAGTCAGTCACTCGAAGTACGAAGTCAAGGTTTTCCTGCACGGTGTAATCCGACAAGAGCTGAAAATCCTGGAATATGATGCCCAATTCCCTGCGAAGTTCGGGGAGTTGGTGTTGCTTTATTTTTGAAAGATCGTAGTATAATATCTCGGTGGTATCTCCCTTAATGGGTAATTCGCCATAGAGCGATTTTAAGAGCGAACTTTTACCCGATCCAACCTTTCCGACAATGTATATAAAGTCATTTTCAGAAACAGAGAAATTTACGTTTTTCAAAATTTCGCGTTCCTCAATGTTTATTGTGGCATTGATGAGGTTAATGAGCATTGTTGATGATTCGTTAGATAAGAATGGGAAAATAATTTATTTCTGGTATGCTACGGCAAAGATGGCATCACGGTAGTGTTCAAAATGGATACTTAAACCGTGGTTAATTTCTTCAATTTTTCCGTCAACATTTCGTAGTGTGATACCTCCGATCAACGGAGTTTCGGGGATGGAGAGAAATTTATAGACGGCCTCTTTAGCACACCATAATTTTACGGCAGATAGGGTGTCTAAATTGTCTCCGAATACCCTTTCTTCGGTTTCGTCAAGGAAGTGTGACTTGATGCGCAGGGACTTGTCGCTAATCATTTGGAGATCCAAACCGATGCGTTCATCGCTAAATACCAGTGCTACAAGCGAACCGCTATGGCTTATGCTAATGTGGGTGTCACTATTTATGAGCATAGGTGCACCTGTAGGAGTATATCCGATTTGCGCTTGCTCTCCGCAGACGGACTTCAGCAGCAATCTAACCCCTAACCATTCCCTTTGTCTTTTTGCGCTTTTGAATGATTCTCGAGCGTATTGTAGGGTAGAGGTTGGAAGTTCTGCATTAAAAAGTTCCTGACTACAGGTGTCCGTGTCTAAAACATAGACTTGAGACTTTCCAACTTGAATGATTGACGATTGAATGGTGTGTTGCATCAGAAGGGGCATTTTTCAGGTGCCGCAGGTGTGGTTTGCTCCTGTTGCTGAGTTTGGGGCTTTGATGAAAGCATCTCCATGTTGTTTGCCCAAATCTCTGTTATATTATGTGTGCGCCCCTGCTTGTCGGTATATGAGCGTGTGCGAATTTCGCCCTCAATATATAGTTTGTCGCCCGTGTGCACATATTTTTCTACCACTTCAGCCAATTTTCTCCACAAAAGTACGCGGTGCCACTCCGTGCGGTCGGGTACAACAGTACCATTTGGGAGGGTGTATCCTCGTGTGCTGGTTGCCAAACTGAGTACGGCTGTAGCCACACCTTCATCAACATATCTTACTTCGGGTTCTTTACCGACATTCCCGATAAGCATTACTTTATTTAATGACATAGTCTTTTTAGATGAAAGGTTAAGGTTATAATTAAATGTGTATCAATCCCAAATCCTTAGCGCAATCTGTTGGAAGAACGCACCAATTCATCGTCTTTACGGATGGCACGCTTGGCCAAGATGATGAAAGAGATGGTGGCGATGGGGAAGATAAGGTTGGCGTAATAGAATTTGGGCATGACGGGTTGGTCAACGGCGAAAATCCATACGCTTACCATCGTAGTGATGAGTGCAATGATGATAACAAAGGCGAGAAACCCACAGAGTTGCATCTGCTTCTTACGGTTTTTAAACATTGCTATTGCCCAACTTGCAATCAGGGTTATAAGCACTGAAAAAACAATGCTTTCGGTTGTTGCGATGTCACCTAAAAGGTAGAGACCTTTCTCCATGTCGTCGCCATCACTATAGCTACCTATGGGGAGAGATAAACTGCCCCACTGAATGAGAATGATGAGGAGCAGGTAAAGGGTTTGAATGCGTTGCCACATAGGGTGGGGGATAAATAATGAAAATGAGAAAGAGCATGCGTACTATCATTGTTTACCGTACACATCTTCTTGTCTATTCAAACTTGTTTACTAATACTTTTTAGAAAACCAAAACGAGCAACAAGTAGCGACCGAACACGGACCACTTGTCACTCGCTATAGTAGGATTAATGTTTAGTCATCAAGGTTTTCCTTATCCTTCGCAGGATTACGATAGTAAATACGCTTATTAAGGAATTCATCTGCTGCCATGAGAGTGGGTTTAGGCAACTTTTCGTAGTAACGACTGATTTCAATCTGTTCAAGATTTTCAAATGTTTCTTCGAGTCCGTCATTGCCAGAAGAGAATTCTTTGAGTTTCTTATTCAAATCTTCCTTCATCTTTACAGCAATTTGGTTTGAGCGTTTTGCCATGATGGCAATGCTTTCATACACATTATCTGTACCTTGACAGAAGTCCATGAGATTGTGCGTTACAGTGTTTGTGGGCGCTTTAGATTTCTTGTAGTCCATATTTTTGGTTTACGATTGACAGTTATGGATGTATTTTGTGTTGTTGGGTTATTCCGTTGTGGTATATTTAGCGGCTTTTTTAAAGAGTTGCTCTGCCTCTTTCATATACTTTGAATCTGGATATTCGTTTGTGAATCCGTAGTATTCGTCAATAGCATTATGATAGCGCTCTACCTTCTTCTCCTCTACACTTCTTGCGGCTAATTCAAATTTTGCTTTTAAAATCAAAATTGCAAAATCTTCGCGTAGTTTGGTATAAGGGAAATCACGTATGGCATTCTCTGCAGTAATTACGCATGCCTGATAATTACTCCCCCCATCGTTGCTGCAATTGCCAAAGTAATCCCCCAGGTCGTAATACAACTTTGCTGAGAGGTATTCTTTCTCAACCAACTGGTCTTGGAGTTCAAAAATGTGCGCCATTGCTTGCTCACGACGGTTGCTGTAAGGGTACAGTTCTATAAAGTTTTGAAACTCCGTTACCGCTTCATACGTCGGCGTTTGATCGAGTCGAGCTTCAGGAGCGTCTTTCATTAGTGCAAGACCTGAGTGAAAATGAGCATCCTCGGTGTAGATTCCTTTTGGGTAGGTCTGATAATACTTGCGGAAGATGGAAGTTGCCATCTCGTAATTGCCTGAATAATAATTGCAAAGTCCAAACAAATAAAGCGCTTCTTGTCCATTTTCACCACCTTTCATAGTTGTTATCATGGTTTGTAACAACTGAGACGCTCTGTTATATTGTCCATCAGCAAAATATTCTTTTGCCGCTTCATATTTATAACCATAGTCAGCACTCTTCAACAACTGATTGTAGTTGTTGCAAGAAGTAAAAACCAGTAGCGTGAAAAGTATTATGAGGGATGTTTTTTTTCTCATAGTCTAATTTTGGGCAAAATTACTAAAATTAGATGGATTATGCAAGAGCTATTTATTACTTTAACCATTTTTTGCGAAAAAAGCTATAATATAGAACTTCAATAAGGTATCCTGTTGTGCTTTTCCTGTTTTACAATAGAATTTTAAAACATTTCTCTATTATCTCCATAAAAAAAACAAACTTTTCTTGATTATCAATGTGTTGCTCTATTTTCTGTTCAATGAAATCGTTAGAAAAGTGGAAATAATTGGGTGTAGTTCGCGTATATTTACTCAAGTGGGGGGTTGATAGGAAAATTTGAATTTTCAGCCCCAAAATAGCGACCTTTGAAAGGGATTTTTGGAAAATTACGCTCCAAAACTTTAACTTTATTTAAGAAAAAATTAACACACGTAATTGACCTGCAAAAAATTAAAAGTAACCTTTTTAAAATTGTTAGTAACCTAATTTGAAAAGGGTTACTGATAGTTTTTACGAAGTCCCGTATAATGGACGAAGATTAAGATTGGGAATATACTGACAATCAGGAGAATACAAAAGAGGCATTACCCGCATGGATAATGCCTCTCTTTTTGCATTGCAAAGATAATATAGTTTTTCGCAAAATGCAAATCGCGATTTTTAGGTCAGGCGTTTGAACTAACTATAGTTGTGCGAAATATTGTGACAAATAGGGGTGGGGCAAAGAGAGGAAGATGCGCGCGGTTTTGCTACGCTTGTAGTTGCAAATTTGCTGGTAAAACTATAAGTAATGATATAGGAAATGCAACTTTTGGGTAAACTTCTATATTATCCCCCTTTACTTTTCAATAAGTGCTACGGCATAAGCAGAGATGCCCTCTTCACGTCCTGTGAATCCAAGTTTCTCAGTGGTGGTAGCTTTTATGCTGACATCATCGATAGTGATATCCATAAGTGAGGCAAGCACGTCCTTCATTTTCTCTACATGAGGATTGATTTTAGGACGCTCAGCGCAAATTGTGGCATCAATGTTTACTATTTTATAGTTATTAGATTTGAGAAGGTCTGTTGTGCGTCGGAGAAGTATTTTACTATCGATATTATGAAATTCCCCTGCGGTGTCAGGGAAGTGATAACCGATGTCTCGCATATTGGCTGCGCCAAGCAGGGCGTCACAAATAGCGTGAATCAGCACATCGGCATCACTGTGACCTAAGAGTCCGAGAGTGTGTTCAATCTTAATACCGCCAAGCCACAGGTCTCGCCCCTCAACAAGGCGGTGGACATCAAAGCCCATTCCTATTCGTATCATTATAGAGAAATAGTTAAAGGTTAACGTAATTTGTGAAGTAATGTCAGTTCGCAGGAAATGACTAATTTCCAAACATATCTCTGAGTGCATCAAGTTCGAATGAGATACTTACGCGCATGGTTTGGTCAAGAGGGTTAGAGGCTTCGGTTGCAATGGTATAACCTGCATCAATGTTGAGAACATTCATGCGGAAACCAGCTCCGACAGCATAGTATTTGCGGTTGCCCTGCATTTCACTTTCGTGGTGGTAACCTGCTCGTAGAAAGAACTTGTCGTTGTAGCAATATTCTGCACCAACGCTCCACTGAATCTCCTCTAACTCGCCCTTGAATCCTCGCTCACTATCTCCAAAACTCTTGAAAATACCAGAGATAGAAGATACATCGTAGTAGTCAGTCTTAAGACGTTCTTGGTAGTCAGCTTCTTCTTCTCCCTCAAGTTTTAGAGGCATTGACGGTACGAGAAGTTTGTTTATATCGGCTGAGAAACTGATGCGATTATATTCATCAATAGGCACGAGTAATGAGGCACCCATGCGCAAATTAGTGGGAATAAAGTAAGAATAATCATCTCCATAACTGATTTTGGAACCGATATTGGATATGTTGATACCTAACCCCAACTGACACTCACGTTGCCCAATTAGAAGGTAACTCTGATTATATGCTGATATGTCTGCCGCAAAGGCTGAACCTGGTTTGACATTATCGTCATAGTGCCCAGAGAGATCTGAGTAAATATAGCGTAGAGCAACACCTGCAGAAAATGTTTCAGAAAGCATACGTGAGTAAGCTATATCTACAGCCATTTCATATGGTTTAATGGTCATATCACCAGTTTCAGTGATGACTTCTCCCAAAGAGAAATAGCGCAATGAACTAGAGATTGCTTGATAATCTCCTATACGGTAATAACCAACAGCATTGAGCAGAGCAATGTCGTTGGTAAGTTGCCGCAACCAAGGAGTGTAGTTAATAGCAAGTCCAGAGCGCGAAATCGTAAATGGATATTTTGCTGGATTCCATGATTGTGAATTGACATCAGGATCGGTTGCGGCACCTAGATCCCCCATTGAGGCGGCTCGTGCATCGCCTGCAATACTTTGCGATACTACAGCCGTCATAACGGGGTTGAATTGATCCTTTATATCATCTTGTGCGCAAAGGGGTAGGGCGCAACAAGAAGTTAGAAGCATTAGTTTGGAATACATAATATTAGGATGTGGTTGTGTTGATTGTATATTATTTAATTACCCACAATAACCAAACGTTCACCATCCATTTCTTCTGTACCTGTTGGTGAACTTATCGTTGCTCGGAATAAGTAGATACCTTTGGGAAGAGGAACACCGGCCATCGATTTAAGGTTCCAACGCTCTGTGGCATATGGCGCTGTTAGTGTTTGAGTTTTCTCCCACACTTTTTTCCCTGTTAAAGTAAAAACTTCAAAGGTAATGTCACTTCCAATGTGTGATTGTGAAACATTGGCTACAAATTGTGTGTAACTTCGTGCTGGATTTATGACTGCATAGAGACGGTTACTTTGTTGTGCTTCCGTACCCACAACGAAATCAAGGGTTGAAATTGATGAGTTGTTGTTATGATCCCAAACTCGGAAAGATAAGCTGTGACGACCAGGTGAGAGATTCTCAAACTGGTAATAGACTGTACCTTCCTTATAAGAGCCAAAGTCATAAGAAAAGTAATCATTGAGCACAATTAAATTATTGGTCTGATTATCTACAACCAATTCTATATCATGACCTAAACTTGTACCAGTTGCATTGATTCCAGAGTCGTCAGAAAGTTTTGCCATAAAGAGCGGATTGCTACTTGTGACACCTCCATTGGGAAACTCTATATCATTTAGGTAAAGGAAAATTTTAGGACCAACGGTATCATTATTGAGGCCTACTTCTGTACCATTTAGGTGAAACGTTTCGCAGAATCCTCGTGCCTCTTTTTGCGCATCGTGGTTTACTGCATAAAGGGATAGACGTCCACAATCTGTGCTATAACTGATATCACGTGGAATTGGTATATAAATTTTAAAACGACCGCTGCGAATTGAATCACTTCCGTTAAACACGATTTTAGTGCGTTCAGAGAAAGCAAAAGGTTCGTTTGCTACATTGCCACTATTTCGACAAATATGTGTTTCCACCCTGTCGTAGAGCGTAGTTGTAAGAATGCCAGAAAAATCTTCCTCGTTTTCAATATATCCACTAAATGTGGCAATAGACCCCGCTTTTAGTTCCAGATTTTCTGTTTGAGAAACAGCTTTTCCATTAATGGAATCGACTATAATGTTTAAAGTGGGTTGCATCAATCGAAGTGCTGGGTCGCCTGCAATGATGTATTTAAGTTTGTTGATGGTGCGGTCTTGAGCCGTACTAATAAGTTTATTCTTTGCGATGCGCAATGCATCACCAAAAGTATTATATGATCCATCTGTGTTGCGTTTAACGAGTGCTTCGCAAAAGTTTACATTGAGTGCATTGTTTTCTGTAGCATACACTGCACGCGAAGCACACATAAAGGCAACGGCTCCTCCTTGAGGAGCAAAGAGTGCTTGTCGACCAAAGTCACTTTTTTCTTGATCGTAGGGCAATATTTCACATGAGGCAAGTACCCAAATGGGGAGTGCTTTAGAAGTAACTTTCCCCCAATCTCCAGCCTCAAATATATAAGAGTGAGAAATTTGTGCTGGACTTCCGTGTCCGCTATAGTTAAACATTAAAGCCCCACGCTTAATTTCCTCAGTCAACACTTCTGTAGCTTTTGGAAAGCGATACCCCGTAGCAGTCATTTCCCGCTCATAATAGTCAGGATAAATGCGACGAATGTTGAGTTGGTTGTTACTTGCTGAGGTTAAAGTTTTAGCAGTACGTTCGGCATCCTCCATGTGTGCATTTTTGTCACCGACGTCTGTTCCGCGAGGGGCATCACCAATCATCACAATACGGTTTTTCCAACTACCAGTTTGTTGATTCTGCAAGTATGCGATAGACTTGTCTACAAGTGTTTTCGCATGTGCCACATCGCTACAAACAAATCGCCCAATGCCGAGGTCAATCTTTTCTGTTTTTAGATTATTACCTTCTCTATCATCTAAAAGTCCAAAGTAGTCATCACTAGGGTAGGAGACAATATCCCCTATAACATTTTCTGTTTGTGATTCGTAGTAGTCGTTATCTTCGTATACAAGAAGGTAGTCTTTAGGTGAGCGTAATTTCCATGAAGTTGTTACCATACGATTATCAAATGTACCATCACCAAATAAAAGTAAATAGCGTGGCATTTGATCATCGTTCTCTGCCTTATCGTACAGCATTTTCAAATAACGGCGAATAGCAGTAGCATCAGGAGTCCCCGAACTAAATTCATTAAATATTTGATGCTGACCAACAACTTC
This sequence comes from Bacteroidaceae bacterium, assembly GCA_017628555.1. Classification (GTDB taxonomy): domain Bacteria; phylum Bacteroidota; class Bacteroidia; order Bacteroidales; family Bacteroidaceae; genus Alloprevotella. The sequence continues at coordinate 8,166 of JAGBYW010000048.1, forward strand.
AACCTTTAGATTGTTGTAAAGTCTGTGCGCCTCAGCCAAGCGATTTGCTTCTTCATCAAATTTACCACTCTCGGGAGTAATTATTACCATTTGTATCCCCTTATGCGTATGCAGATTTTGATTTTCTACATTGCCAATATAGGTGGGTGAGGCATAAGTTTCATCTACGTTTACAATGACGTAACGCTGATTGCCAATAAAAGCAAAAGCCTGAAGCGATGTATCATTCAATTTCGAGGAACAACGTGTAATCGAACCTGTACACTCATCTACTCGCCATATCTGTGTAGCATTAGTAGCATCCTCTATTCTTAGTGCAATACTATTTGAACTCGAGGGTGTAGGTACAAAGGAAATAGGTGTACCTTTTGCTGAAAGTTTTCTTATATAAGTTAAACTCAAATAGTTAAGTCGAGCATTTCTTCCTGTCGTTGTAGTAAATTTGATAGGTGTTGTCTCTGAAATGTCATTGAGTTTATAAATCTGACATTTGTCTATAGCACTTTCGTGGTCACGACAATATCTAATGTTAAATCGTCCAAGACTATTTTCGCCATGTGTAACAAGTACGTCTGTGCTTGAATTAGTGCTTGAAGCGGAAAATGAAACTTCCAGTGAAGCAGAGGTTTTTACTGCATCTGGAGTATTCAGTGTATAGGTTTTACTATTACCGTTAGCAAAATTGTATGCGTCATAAAATTGTTTCCCTCCCTCATACCACGCAAATTCATCCTTATCATAAACGACATGATAAGGAACTTCACTAATAGTTTCATCTGTAACACATTCTCCATCTTCTTTAAGTAACAACGGTGAGTCGCCTTCAGTAATAAAGTAATAAGAATAAGAAGAGTAGGGATTTGTTTCGTGTTTCCAACGCTTGCTTGAACTATTCCATGTGCGTCTTATAAGTCCCTGTGCATAAAAAAGAATTTTGTCGTTTGAACGGAATGCAGCAACTTCACAAAGGTCATCAATAGGTGGCGTTGTATCATAGATTTTTTTGATTTGAGGTAATCCACCATATCCATAAATCCTGATTTTCCCTAAATCACTGAACCCCCATTGATTTATGAGAGATTGAGTGAGTTGATAAATACCCTCTTCAGTCACAGCTATTTTCACCCATTTACCAGATGAGAGTACTGAGTTGTCAGCATAACGATCTTGTTTACCATTATTTATTTGTGAAGTAATGGTTGCCTTGGGGCGTACACATACACGTAAACTCGTGAGTCTCACCCATTCGCCATCTTTTTTGATGAAGGGTTCAAAAGTTACTTCAAGCACACCTTTCTTACGTTCAATACCGTAATTCGTTTGAATATTTAATTTATCCGGAAGGGTTATTCCCATTTCCTTTATTTTTCTTATCTCATTGTTTGTCAGTTTAATATATTCTGGATATTCTACAAACACTTCAGTATTCTCTTTAGTTTGTCCTAACGCAAGTTGAATCTGTGTCTTATACACAGGCAGAACTTCATCCACTTGATAATCTTGAGGATGAAGTGTTTCAAACTTTTGGGCTGAAGCACCAATAGAAGTAAAAAATACTATGAGTAGAGCGAAGAATAACTTCATATAATTTATAAACTATTTTACATTAAACTGGAGCACTTTTTCCGACCCCAACCATCCTGTAATCTTGTCATTTATGTTAACAATTTGTGGTTGAGTAGGGCAACCAGTGAAAATAAGATCGCCTTGGCGTAACGTATAATGCTTACTGATTTGAGCAATTACATTATCTATATGGTTAAGCATCATGCCTGACACACCCTCTACGATTTTTGTATCGCCTTTGAGTAAGAAGAACTGTATATCTCCTTTAAGTGGTTGAAAATTAATATTGACACCAACTTCTTCCTCCACTTGCGTTTGTTGTTTTGAAGTATAAAGAGGTATCATCTTCCCAATAACAGCCGCACCATCAAAACCAACTGCTAAGTCCCAAGGTCGGTGTTGAAGTGATAATTCTTTGCGAAGATTTTCAGCCGTGAAAGTTGCACCAACGGTTATAGCATCATAGTATCTGTGAGCAAATCGTTCTGAAATTGAGCGTCCTAAACGGCAAATTCGAACAACCAAGTGACCTTGTAATGTGCACGGGTTCGCAAAATCTGGAATGAAAAATGGTTTGCCGTCTTTCAATAAAGCAGTATCAGGTAAAGTGTATACACCTAACGCCTCACTATCTATGTTTAACGTAGTAGTAGAGTAATTATTGTACAATACGATAAGTTTCATAATCTTCTAAATTATTCATTTTGCAAATTTACTACTTTTGTGCAAAATCTTATAACGTGAAATATTAAATTAACAACAATATATTTGAATGTGGATTATGTTTAATATGGTTTTATTGAGTGCAGAGAATTTTATTTTAAAGATTTTATATGAGACAATTTAATTTTTGTGTGCTATGAAGTTTTAACAGAGGAAAAGAAATAGTATCTTTGCAACAATTATGAAAAAAAGTAGCATACTACATATTATTCTATTGACGTTTGCCCTTTTTCCGAATCTTTGTATTGCACAATTAGTGAAAGGAAATTTTGACAAACTAAAGAGAGGTAACTTTAACCCTGGATATGAAAACCAAGGGTCAAGGTGGAATGAAATTTCAGAAGATACAATTGGGACTACTTCCAAACTTAAAGTACCTGAAGGTATTTATGCTTGGCGCGTAGATCCTACGTTTGGTGATATAGAACTCGCTCCTATTGACACATTGTCACACACCTTTCAGAATCAAGGTAATACGAAAGGTTTATATGGAGGATACTTAACCACAGGTAATTTAGGTGCACCGAGAAAGTCGCTTCATTTATCCCATAAAGAATATAAAGGTTGGAACGAACAATTTATGTTTATGCAACCCTACGACTTCTTTGTGGAGCGTGCATCTAATCAGTTGTTCACCAACACTAAATCACCTTTCACCAACATCACCTATCACGAATGTGGTGATAAAGAGCATGGTGAA
>JAGBYW010000049.1 GCA_017628555.1 Bacteroidaceae bacterium
CAAAATGGGAGTCGTTCGTACAAACCAATTTCACTTGATGCTTCTGAGCCAATTTTATCAATTGCTGATTCACTTCTTCTTGCAAAGGATATACCTCGCGATTTGCATTTTGCGCAGGGTCAGTCACCTTATGGCGCATAAGTTCAAGATAGAAGTCATCTTTAAACACACGCTTGAACCACTGAATAGCTTCTTCAGCAGCTGGGATTTCACCTGCTTGAATCTTTTTCGGAATTTCTCCACCAAGACATGCCGAACTCACCATGAGTCCTTCACTATATTTTTCAAGTTGTGCATGGTCAGTTCGTGGGCGCATATAAAAACCATCCACCCACGATTTACTTACCAATTTAATAAGATTCTTGTAGCCCTTAAAATTCTTTGCAATAACTACGAGGTGCCACCCTGAAGCATCTTGCTTCCCCTCCTTTAGATGCATGCCACGTCGCGCAACATACATTTCACAACCTATCATGCGCTTGAAGTTAGCAATACGTTGTTGCGTTTCAATTTGAGAAAGCAATTTTTCCTTCAGTTCATCAAGCGTGAGCACCTCTTCTTCAGCAGATTTTGAATAGGTGCCCGCCTCAATTTCTGAAAGTTTGGTCTTTAGTTCCTTCAATGACTTTTGGGCTTTAGAAATTACCTTCTCCGTATAGTTAAAGAAGTCTTTAATGCCCATCATGTTGCCATGGTCAGTAAGCGCCATGCCTCGCATGCCGTCTTTAATGGCTTTATCTACCATTTTAGGAATAGAGGCTTGGCCATCAAGGATGGAATATTGTGAGTGTACATGTAGGTGTACAAAATCTTTCATACAGTATTGATTTTAAGCATTTAGATTATAGTGTATGTATCGCACCATTGCACTAAGAAAACTTTATAAATACGTTGCGTAAAAACTAAACCTATTTTAGTGAGAATTATTAGTAACTTAATTTTTTTTATTAGTAATATAATTTAAAATAAGTTACTAATAATTTTGATCCTATTTAATACATTGATTATCAGGTATGTTTATAGTGTAAAAAGCTTGGAGTTTTTACGGCGCAATGATGATCATTAGAAGAATAGTTGTTGCCGCATTTTGATTATACGGTTATTGCTATAAAATGAAAGGGAGAAAGGAAATTTTGGTATTGCTAATTTCTCCTTTCTCCATTTCTACTTCATAATAATTAGTTGACGAAATTCCAACTGATACCTAAATGAAGGGTAAAACCATTCATGGGATAGTGGGGGAGTTCGAATGCTTTTTTCTGGCGGTCACTGGCATTGATGTGTGACGCCATGATGTAGAATCTTGTGCGCTTCAAGTGCATATTTGCATAAGCGTTAATTACTGGATAACCACCTACTTTTTCAGCAAATCGCGCGTCTTGCAATACATATTGACCAATTATTGGAGAATACACTTGCGGGGTAAAGCGAGTGAAGAATCTGAGGTCTGAACCTATTTCTGTATTCAAAACCTTCGCTATCTTAAATTTCAAGAACACGTTGGTGTATGCAATAAACGCTGGGGTGGGGGATAGTGACTTGTCGGAGGTAGTTTGATATGTCAATTTGTTCTCCCAATTAAATATCCCCAATGTCGTTAGATTGTATAATCCAACTTCAAGGCGTTGTACGGGTTTACCATTTTGAATGGCCGTTACACGGTGTAGTTTTGAGTTCTGAGCAGCATTTCCGGGAGTTTCAAATAGCGTTTCTTGGAAATATGTACCGTCATTTACTTGCTCAAAACATACGGTTAATTTAGCCGTTTTATACTTAAGTTCAGCGCCTATACGTGTAGTAAGCGTGTTGCTTAGTCCCTCTTGATTCCACCAAGCATTACGAGATTGGTAATGTCGATAATAGAACGCAGGTTCTTCCGAACTCATTTGCGCATATCCAGATATGCATAGCGAGTCATTCCACATGGGAAGATTTAAATCTCCCGTAGCAAGGATGTTAAATTCTCCCCAACGACTACCATCTCTTGTACGCAATTCTCCTACTAAATCGTAGTTCAACAACTTTCCCTTACGATGCATCAGTTGCGCACCGATATTGAAGTAGTTATAGTGGTACGATTCTGACGTAGTTGGAGATTTTGGTAATGTGAAACGTTCGTACTTGTGGGTGAAATAAATTCTTGCCCCAGCGCGCAACCATCTCTTCCACTTCTCATTCAATTCTAAAGCAACGGTATTACGGACGGCAAAATGGGTAGTTTTATCAGCCGCAGAGTCTCCAACAAAGTAGTAATCTTTAAAGTACTTCGTATCAAATTCGTTGGATGCTAAATTACTCAAGAACAATCTGTCATCGTGATCTAATTGCATTGAGTGAGAGAGTGTTAAGGGGGATACTTGCTTTACCTCCTTATCTGTATTAAGACTATCGCTTGAAATAGAATCATTTACAGTTCCACTTGCGCCAATGTTAATTCTTTGTGTGAAAAGCAATGAATTAACATTCATCTTGTTCCATGTCTTGGAAAGGTTGGTTGGCATATCCCAAGTCTCATAACTTGTAGAGAACGACTCAGGTTCAGTAATGTACTTATCATCCTCAAGTCCACCATTTTCCGTTGTCTTCAAATAATGCAGGCGATATGCTAAATGAGCGTTATATCTGTCTGCAATGTATGAAGCATAGATGTCGCTTCTAAAATGAGCCGTATTTTGGTTTTGAAAATAACCACGACCATAAAGGTAGTCAAGATTAAATCCTAAACCGATTTTCTTACCGGCATTTACCGCGAAAAGTGCAGAGATTCGGTATTCACCATGCTCTTTATCACCACATTCGTGATAGG
>JAGBYW010000006.1 GCA_017628555.1 Bacteroidaceae bacterium
CATATTTTAAAATACATTACTAATAATTTTGACAGATTTTGACAAAGTTTTAAATTACTCATTATCAGCAATTAACACAACCAAACAGGGCGTGCGTTTAAAGCATCCAAGCGGAGTAGTGTAAGAGACCGATAAGCAAGAAAAATTACTCGACACAACTACTTTCTATATACTTTAGAGTTTGCTGTATAAAAAAAAACGTAACTTTGCACCGTTCAGGGTATTCCCAGAACATCCTCTTGACATATTTGCTCAATCGCTCTCGAATCACCACCTCGAAAATAGAAACGAGCAAAGGAATACACAATTGAGTTTGTGCCTGCATAGGCGCAGACTTGTCCTTTGTGTATTCGGTTTGTGGTGAACCAGAGAGCGTAGGCAATGTCTGCGCTTTCTTTTTGTTGAAGGGGCAGCGTAAATCACTTGAGATACGATGCATATAGGACAACTTATTGAACAGAAGTTTCGTGAGAGTGGGCATACCGTTACTTGGTTTGCCTCTAAGTTATGTTGTACTCGCGCTAATGTATATAAGATTTTCAGTAAAGAAAACATTGATGTTCATCTACTTATGCGCATCTCTCGCATTCTGCATTACGACTTTTTCGTAGAAATCTCACAAGAAGAAATTCAAGATGTAAACAATTCCGATACAGAAGTATCAACACATCGTTGACACTGTATTCAAAATTTGATTTAATAATAATTGTACTTTTGCAACAGTTATTAACCAAACCAAATTACGAAAAATGAAGAAAAGTTTGCTCCTTTTAGCAGCTGTAACAATGTTAAGTAGCTGCGCTTCTAAGTTTGCAATCTCTACGGGTGACGAATCATTGTCTGCACTCACACAAGTAACTGACTCAGAAGAACCTTGTATCACACCTTTTGGAGGCGATGAAGGTAAAAATCTTTTCTATGCAGTTAAAGAAGGTCGTTTTTACTACAACATTTTTAAGAAAGACAATGCTTTCTCTAATGCTGTAGCAGCAAAAACAAGTGGTAACAACCAAAATTTCTCACCCACGTATTGTGCGAAAACTGACAAGATTGCCTTTAGATGTCAGAACGAGGGCACTCGTAACTCTGATATTTATATTATGTCTGCTTCTAAGGGTAAGGCAATGGTTCAGGCTACTGACACGCCCAATGCTTTTGAAAGTAACCCCAGCTTGAGCCAAGACGGTAAATATTTGGTATATGACAAACTTACGCTTTCTCTCGGCGCATCTCTTTGGGCTCCAATCTTGATTGAGAAGAGTGAAATTTGGGTCAAGAACTTAGAAACTGGCGAAAGCATCCTTCTTGGTAATGGTTATGAACCTTCATTCTCACCTGATAGTAAGCAGATTGCCTATGTAAAATATGCTTCTGATGCGAAAAGTTGTTGTGTTTGGATCATGGACATTGATGGCGGTAACCAAATTCAATTGACTGACGCCAAGAGAGGTTACGCAAGAGCTCCCAAGTGGAGTCCTGACGGCAAGAAGATTATTTTCCAGTCTACTCGCAAGGACAAGAAAGACGCTGACCTTTACATCATTGGTGTAGATGGTGATAATCTCACACAGCTGACCAAGAATAAGAGCCATGACGCTCAGCCTTACTGGAGCAACGACGGTTCTGTATATTTCACATCTGACAGAGGTGCCAAGAAGGGCAACTATCAGATTTGGAGATTTAAGATTGAAGAATAAATCTTTTTTAAGTTGTAACTATAGTTACTCCCAATAATAGTGTTGATAAAATAGAAGAATTACGCTTCGGATAGTCCCCATGGAGGTTTGCAAAAAAACTTCATTGGGGACTATTTTTCATATTGACTGAATACATTTTCACCCCCATATCCCACCTCACAAAAACTAAACCTATTTTCGTAAAAATTATTAGTAAGAAAAAAAAATTATTAGTAACATATTTTAAAATACATTACTAATAATTTTGACAGATTTTGACAAAGTTTTAACCCGCTTATTATCAGCGATTAACAAGACTGGATGCGGTGTGCGTTTAAAGCATCCAAGCGGAGTAGTGTAAGAGCCAATTCCAGAAGCGACGGCGGGCGGGTTTCTGCTTATAGACTTCGGGCGTCATGCGTGTGCACTGCGTGTGCTTGTCGGTATCAAAAATGGTTTGCATCGCCTTTGTGGCTGCGCTATCGGCAATGAGCACGTTACACTCATAGTCAATTTTCAGGCTGCGCCCATTGAGGTTTGCACTACCGAGGAAGAGGAAACTGTCGTCTACCATCATGACCTTAGAATGGTGGAAGCCGCCATGAAAGACGTAGATGTCAGCTCCCAGTTTTGCAAACTCGTTGCAATGATATTCCGTTACGTTGGGCGTAACGGGGATGTCGCTCGCCGCTGAAACCATAATTTCCATCTTTACCCCGCGCTTGAGCGCACGCTTAAAGGCGCGCACCACCTTGGGAGTAAGGGTGAAGTAAGGGTTAATGAGCTGCACGCGGTGCTCTGCATTGTCGAGAATCTTGACAAAAGTCTGCTCCATAATGCGTGCCGTCTGGCGCGGAATTCGATTGACTACGCCTACCTGTTGCCTGCCCGCGGTTGAGGTAGTGTCGGTCTTGAGTCCGGTGAAATAGTCCTGCGCGCGACGAAGTCCGGGATAATATTTTACGCCCTGCAGGCGCTCGCCCGTCACTTCGTTCCAGAAGTCTACAAACACCTTTTGCAGTTCTGCCACAGCATCTCCCTCAATGCGACAATGGAGGTCGCGCCACGCGCCAAACTCGGGTTTGCCCACCACGTAGTAGTCCGCCACATTCATTCCGCCGGTGTAGGCGATGAGTCCGTCAATGACAACGACCTTTCGGTGGTCGCGGTAAAAACTATTCTGCACGTAGGGAAAACCTATGCGGTCGAACTCCAGGATTTGGATGCCGCGATGGTGGAGCGAGTCTAAGTGATACTGCTTCAAGGGGCGGTCGTTCGAGCAATTACCAAACCCGTCATAAAGCGCCCTTACCTCAACGCCCTCAGCAGCCTTTTTGGCTAAAAGATCGAATAGCAAACTGGAGATAGAGTCATTGCGAAAGTTGAAATACTCTAAGTGGATGCTGTGCTTGGCTTGGCGCACCGCCTGAAAGAGGTCGTCAAATTTTTCCTGCCCCGTCTTGAAAAACACTACGCTGTTGTTGTCCGAGAAACGCACGTCAAACTCGTCGCGCAGGAACGACACAACAGCAGAATCGCTTCGGCTCGGCTGAGCAAAAGCGATTCCACTGATGATAAATAAAAGCGTTGTTAGAATTAGTCGTAGCATGAATATTTTTTCTTTGAGGTTGTGAGGTTGTAAGGTTTGAGACTTGAGGTTATGAGGTTGTAAGGTTGTGAGGTTTTAAGAGCCATGCGGAATGTGTTTCTTGACCTTAAAGACTTTAAAGACCGTTAACCCGAAACGTCCTTCCCCACCCCGAAAGACCCTTAAAACCTTATAACCTTAAGACCTTATAACCTCACCCTACAACATTGTGCTGAACGAGTCTACGAGACCAATCAAATGGTCTTCGGCATCGGTCACGAGCACACAGTGAATCTTGTGTTGCTGGAAGATTTTTTCTATGGCGTGAATCTTCGTTTCGGGCGACACGCGCTTAGGATTGCGCGACATAATGTCTGCCACGGTCAATTGGAAGAACTTGTCCTGCGAGTTTTGCATCGCGCGACGCACGTCGCCGTCGGTAATAATGCCGAGCACCTTTTCGTCTTCCACCGCTACGCAAAGACCAAGGCGACCTGTTGTCATGTGAATAACAGCTTCGCTCAACAACATGGTGGGAGGCACAACGGGAAGATCGTCAGTGCGCATCACGTTCTTGGCCTTTGTCAGCAAGCGTCTGCCTAACGAACCGCCCGGATGGTATTGCGCAAAATCTTTTGCCTGGAACTTACGCGCCACGATGAGTGCACACGCGAGGGCATCGCCCAAGGCAAGTGTTGCCGTCGTAGAACTCGTGGGTGCAAGGTTCAAGGGGCACGCTTCGCGCGCTACGGCAATATTCAAATGTGCCGTACTGTATTGCGCAAGGAGTGATTGCGGATTGCCGCTCATACCAATCACGGGAATGCCGCGGTCAATAAAGTAAGGAAGGAAGCGAAGGAGTTCGTCGGTGTGCCCAGAGTTGGAGATGGCAAGCACTACGTCTTCCTGCTGAATCATACCCAAGTCGCCGTGGAAGGCATCGAGGGGATTAACGAAGAAACTGGGGGTGCCCACTGAGGCAAGTGTTGCCGCAATCTTCGCACCAATGTGTCCGCTCTTACCTACGCCCGTTACGACCAACTTACCCTTGCTGGCAAGAATCAGTTCGACAGCCTTGTCAAAGTTTTCATCGAGCAACGGAATCAGACCAAGAATGGCGTCCGCTTCATCGCGCAAACATTTTATTGCGGTTTCTATATGTAAACTCATAGTGATTTTATTTTAGGTAATGACATTGCAGTTACCCCAAAAGTTGCATTTCATACCCCCTCACCGCAAAGCGGTTCCCTCCCCCTATCTTAAGGGGAGAGGTTGGTTTGACACTTCCGTTAAAACAACTCAACAGGTGTTAAACTTCGTGCTTTTACTCAGTGTAAACGTATAGGGACACTCCGAATGGCGCTCTCCCCTTAAGATAGGGGGAGTACCGCATAGCGGGGAGGGGGTATGACTAATTTATGACGAGTGTTTCGGTGTATATCCCTTAAGATAGGGGGAGTACCTCCGTAGGAGGGGAGGGGGTATGATGATATATTATATTGGGGGCTACTGTATATTATTGCCTTATTTTAGGACACTAAGCCAACAAGTCCTGAATGAGTCCGTCGAGTTCATCCAAGTAAAGCATGTTGGGACCATCGCTCAAAGCTGCTTCAGGATTGGGATGGGTTTCAAAGAAATAGCCATTCGCCCCGAAAGCCTTGGCAGCTTTTGCCATAGCGGGAACGAATTCACGGTTGCCCCCCGTCTTACCCCCTGCGGCACCCGGACGCTGCACAGAGTGTGTGCAGTCCATAATCACGCGGTCGGTATAATTTTTCATTAAGGGGATGTTGCGGAAGTCTACTACAAGGTTGTTATATCCGTAGATATTACCGCGCTCTGTGAGCCACACTTCCTTGGCACCGGTCTCGCGACACTTCTCAACGGGGAACTGCATATCTTCACCCGAGAGGAACTGCGCCTTCTTGATGTTCACCACCTTACCCGTCTGCGAAGCTGCCACGAGCAAATCCGTCTGACGGCAGAGGAAGGCAGGAATCTGCAAAACATCCACCACTTCACCTGCAGCAGTAGCCTGAAAACTTTCGTGTACGTCGGTCAAAAGGGGAAGTCCATACTTCGCCTTAATGTCCGCCAGCATCTGCAAACCCTGTTCCAAACCAGGACCACGGAAAGAATGGATAGAAGTGCGATTGGCCTTGTCAAAAGAGGCTTTGAAGTATACTTCAGCACCCGTCTGCTCCTTAATCTGCGCCAACTTGGCAGCTACAACGTCCAAGAGTTCAGCCGACTCAATTACGCAGGGACCAGCTATAAATAATGGTTTCATAGTATTCACTTTTGCATTAACACGACAAAGTTACTAAAAATTAGCGGGACACGGGTAGTTTTCAAAGGGTTAAATTTATGAGGAATATGTAAAAAGAACCTCCCTCTTCAGAATGACTCTAAAGAGGGAGGGTTTAAGTATGTATCAGTTGAGCAAAGATTACTTCACTACAACCTTCTTACCATTGATAATGTTGATACCCTTCACAGTCTGCTGCACGCGACGACCATCGAGGAGATAGATACCCTTCGTAGCAGTTTCTGTTTCTACAGCATCAATACCTGTTACACCGTCAAAGCTGAAGTCTGTAACGCTCTTCACGCCAGGCATAGAGAAATACTTTTCGATATTACCATATACCCAAACTGTCTGACCGAGCATGTCGGGATTATCAAGGAGGTTAAGATGTGCGCGAGCGTCTGTCTTTGAAGCCAACTGAACGGGAATGAAAGAATCTTCTGTACCGAGAGCAAGGTTAGAAGCCTGGATTTCTTCGGAATTTGTAGTAAGCGCATTGCTCTTACTCAATGAACCGCAAATCGTACCCTTCACCCAAACAGGAGTTTTTACCTTTTCATAGAAATAAAGTACGTCTGCTACAGTGTAAGCTTTTTCCAAAGTACCGTCACCTTCGATTACGTAGAGTTTGAATGTAGCCTTGCTTGCCAAGTAAGTTTCATCTTCAAGAATTTCAGCAGTAATTTCTGCCATACCGTAACCCACTACTGTAACGAGACCGTTTTCATCTACTGTTGCTACAGCTTCGTTTGAAGAACTGAATACGGGGCGTACGTCAGCGTTTACTGAGAACTGATTTTCTACCACCCAAGCTTCACCGCTAAGAATTGCTACTTCTTCCTTTTCCCAAGCGACTTCTGTGGGTTGGAGGTTTGAAATAACTTCTACGTCGTCCGCAGAGAGGGGATAGAGTTGAGGAGTTCCCTTGTAAGAAGCGACGAATGCTGTTACGTTATAGGGCTTTGCGGGGTCGAAGATGAAGTCAGCCAACACGCCGAAGTTATCGCGGAGCGTCATTTCGCAGTCGGCGTCATCAATCATTGTAATGTTCTTGTTTTCCAAAGCGTTGGCAGCAAAAGTAATACCTTCGAGCTTCACCAACATATTCTCATACTTCTTCAAATCAGAACCAATTTCAGACATTGTAAGCACAAGGGGGGTCACAGCATTATCGCTGCTCACTACAGTTACGTTAGTGTAGTCGGCATTTGTGATTTCAGTAAGACCGTTGTAGAGTTTCAAACCAGATTCGATAGTGCCGCTGATCTTATCGCCCGCCTTGCAGTTGGGAACGTTCTTACCGTAAAGCAACAAACCTTCAGCGCCGTCAGTTACATACACAGAGTAGCTACCGTTAACATTTGCCACACCTGTGACAAGGAGTTCTGTAAACGTATACTTCACAGCAGCCTCAGCGTCTGTAGCATTGCTCTTAAGTTCTGCGATTGTAGTGTATGCGGGAACAGGAATTTCGGGAGCTTCTACTTCTACACTACCCTTACCCTTAATGGTGAGGTCTTTCACTTCCCATGTACCAGCAATTTCAGATGTACTTGTGTACACGAAAGCCAATTGGATAGACTTACCTGCATAGGCCTTAAGGTCAGCTGTTGAAGTCACAAAATTCCACGAAGCACCATTGGGAGAACCTTCATAAGCGAGTTCTGTCCAATTAGCAGCAGTGCTTTCCTTCACCATTACCTTACAAGCTGCAAGGAAAATTTCTTGGGTGTTAAAGTAATTCGCAGCCTGATCAAATACGAGCGAACATTCTGTAGCGTTTGCAAGACTCAACACGGGCGAAACCAACCATGCTTCAGTTTCATAGCGAGTGCTGTTGGCAAAGGCAGAAGCCTTCATACAACTATAATTAGAGTCATACTGCCACACGTAACTCAATCCTGCAGGCATTACCTTGTTGTCAAGTGAAAAGCCGCCCATGTTGTTAGCAAACGATGATGTCCAAAGAGCAGAAACACTGGGAACTTCAGGAGTTGGATCTTCACCTTGACCGGGTTCGTCACCACCGCCTTCACCTTGGTCGGGATTTTCAGTATTACCACCGTCCAAAATGCCACCGTCTGTTGTTTCGAGGGTGAAGTCGTCAATGAGCACATTGCCACCGGGGTTCTTCGCATTCATAATAACGAGTGAGAGGCGCGTATCTGCTTCAAGCGTAAACTCGTGTGTCACTTCCACCCATTCGCTCGTAGTAATGTCGTTCGTGTAATCGCCATAAACATAAGAACCCGCCTTGTTCGCATCATCAACAGGAGTATAACCAGGGCGTACACTTGCACCAGTCTCTGTTGCAGCCTTAGCATAGAACTTCATAGTGTAAGTACCTGCCTTAAGCGTCATTTCCTTGTAACCGATGCGCTTGTTACCTGAAGTTGTACCAGCTACGCATACAGAGTAGTTACCGCTGTGAGCGTCTGTGCTCTGTGAGAGTGTAGCGTTGCCAGCTGTAGAAGCAGTCTTCCAGTTATTGGGAAGTCCGTCTACCCATGTTTCAAAATCACCATTGAAAGCAGATAAATCGCCAGTTTCACCACCAGTGCCGGGTTCTTCACCTTCACCAGGTTCTTCACCGCCGCCTGTTCCAGGTTCTTCGCCACCAGCACCAGGTTCTTCACCTTCTCCGGCAAGAGTTACAACAAGAGTGTTATAACGGCTATTCTTTGTTACGTCGAAAACGACTTCTGTAGCAGAACCGCTCCAACCAGCAGTAGCATCAACATCAACACCTGCAACAGCGAGACCATGATAATCTGCGCCTGTTGCTGTCCAAACAGCCTTTACAACTGTCTTACCTGCAGGAACTGTAAGTGTAATTGTATTGCCCTTATATACGCGCAACTGCGGACCATTCCACATACGAGGAGGCGTATTGGTGTGCGTACCAATATCAAAGGTAAGCACAACGCCATCTTGAGTAATTTCGGGAATATTGCCTGCTTCAGCAGTTGGTCCTGTACCGCTACCCAAAGTACAACCCCAAGGATTACTCTTGAAGTCAAAAGTTACTTCCTGTGCCAAAGCAACTGAAGCAACCATCACGAGAAGAGAGAGTAAAAATTTCTTCATAAGCATTTAATATTAAGTTGATAATTTAAATAAAAATTCTGTCAAAGGCAAGGTAGTGAGCGGTTTAATACTACTTTTGCTATATTCAACACACAAAAGTAACCATTTATTATCTGCCACAAAAACTTTTTAACAAAAAAGTGGTGCATTTTAGCACACTGCCCTTGCTCGTATGAAAAAAAGTAGTACCTTTGCACTCGCAATTCGGGGTGTAGCTCAGTCCGGTTAGAGTGCGCGTCTGGGGGGCGTGAGGTCGCTGGTTCGATTCCAGTCACCCCGACTGAATTGTTAGAGCGTTGATAGTCTTACGATTATCAACGCTTTTCTTGTTTTGGCAATAATGCAGTAGTCTCTTCATTTGGCGCAAAGGGCGCGAAGTATTTTCAAGAGATTGCATAGGAGTTACTCCGGACGGCGCTCTCCCCCTGTTTATAGGGGGAGGGGACCAGCTCTGCTGGTGAGGGGGTGCTA
>JAGBYW010000050.1 GCA_017628555.1 Bacteroidaceae bacterium
AACTCTTAAACCATGGCAGTAAAGAAAAATCCAATTTCTCCGCGTCAGCGCATGATTAACCTCATGTACATTGTGCTGATGGCCATGTTGGCGCTCAACGTGTCGAGCGATGTGCTCAAGGGATTCTCACTTGTGGGCGAGAGTCTGACACGCACGACCGACAATGCCATGAAGGAGAACCAAACTCTCTATGATAACTTTGCGGAGCAGTTGAAGCAGAACCCCACAAAGGTACGTCCTTGGTATGACAAGGCAATGGTGGTGAAGCAGATGTCGGATTCGCTCTATGATTTCGCAGAACAACTCCGCTGGGCGCTTGCTCGTGAGGTGGACGGCAAGAAGGGCAATCCCGATAAGCTTGAAAACAAGGAGGACCTCAATGCTTCCAACATCGTGATGCTCTCAAAGTATAACGGCAAGGGGCAACAACTCCACGACAAGATTGTGGCGTATCGCGAAACGATGATGGGCTACATCACCGACCCTCGTGAGAAAGCGATTATCGCTTCTAACCTCTCGACCGACGTGCCCAAGAGCGAGGACAACTTAGGCAAAGACTGGAAGCAGTATATGTTTGAGGAGATGCCTACGATTGCCTCTATCACGATGCTTACCAAGTTGCAGAACGATGTGCGTAACACCGAGAGTGAGGTGCTTCGCGTCCTCGCCGATAATATTGACCTCAAGGACATCCGTGTAAACGAGCTCAATGCCTATGTTTTGCCCGAGGCAACCACGCTTTTCCCGGGGCAGACCTTTAACTCTCACATCTTCATGGCTGCGGTTGATACGACTCAGCGCCCTGAAATTTTTGTAAACGGTCAGCGCCTTGAGACCAACGGCATCTATAGTTTCCCCGTCGGCGGTCCTGGTGAATACAGCTTTAGCGGTTACCTTGAAATGCCGAATGCCGCAGGCGAAATCATTCGCCGTGAGTTTACACAGCGTTATAATGTCATCGCTCCCCCTGTGGGTGCTACGGTGGCGGCAGATTTGATGAACGTGCTCTATGCTGGTTTTGAAAATCCCGTAAGTGTGAGTGCTTCAGGCGTTCCCTCCAACAAGATTACCTTGACCATGACGGGCGGAAGCCTTACGGCGCAAGGCAATGGCAAATACATTGCGCGCCCCGAGAAGGTGGGCGAGACCGTAACCTTTAACGTGACGGGCGTAGTCAATGGGCGTACGCAATCGATGGGCGCTTACTCCTTCAAGGTGCGCAAGTTGCCCGACCCCACGGCATACATTTCCATCGGCGCCGACCATTTCCGCGGCGGACGCTTGGCTAAGGGCACGATACTCAGCGCTACGACGCTCAGTGCGGCAATCGACGACGGCCTGCTCAATATTCCTTTCCGCGTGCTCGGCTTTGAGGCAGTCTTCTTCGACCGTATGGGCAACGCCGTTGTTTCTGTTTCCCAATCGGCTAACTTTACGGAAGCGCAAAAGGAATTTGTGCGCGAACTGCGCCGTGGTCAGCGCTTCTACCTCTCAAGAGTGCGCTGCATAGGTCCTGATGGCATCGAGCGCATCCTTCCGCAGCCGCTCGAAGTAATTGTTAATTAAAACGGCAACCGCGTTGCTGGAAATTATCTCCGACTTCATTCCGAATAACTCAGAGATAATTCAAACTAAGTCTGAACGATTTCAGACGAACTCAGAGCTAATTTTTCGCACCTCGGAAGGTCGGAATTTCAAGTCCCACCCCCGTTTGCGAAACATCCATTTACAACGATGAAACACAAACTGTTGTTCCTCATTCTCTCCCTCTGTGCAATCTCAATGGTTGCTCAACCTCCCGCACGCCGTAAGGCTGCTGAGGCTGCCCCTGCTGCACAGACGCAAGCGAAACCCGCGGGCTCGGCTTACCGTGAGTTTCCCACGGCTCCCGCTATGCCTACCGAAGTAACCTGGAGTCGTGAAATTTTCCGCGAACTTGACCTCACGGAAGATGCTAATGCCGTGCTTTATTTCCCCACGACGGCTACGCCCGACGGACGCGAAAACCTCTTCAACTACATCTTTAAGCTCATCCTCCGCCGTCAGATTAAGGCATACAAATATCATCTCGACGGCAACGAACGCTTTACGGAAGACAACGTAGTTACTGCCAAGCAACTCATGGACGGTTACTCCATTCTCTACGAAGAGCGCGACGGTCGCTTCCGTGTGAACGATGCCGACTTGCCCAACGAGGAGGTGAAGTCTTACTTCATCAAGGAGGTGGTATATTACGACCGCGCTATGGCACAGCTCCGCACGCGCGTTACTGCCATTTGCCCCGTGCTTCATCGTGCAGATGACTATAGCGGAGGCATTCAGAAGCGCCCCCTCTTTTGGGTGAATTATAACGAGGCGGCTCCCTTCTTGGGCAAACTCATGCTCATGGGAAGCAACTATAATAATGCGTCGATGCTTTCGGCGGACGACTACTTCACCCTTTCGCGCTACGATGGCGACATCTATAAGGTGTCAAACCTACAGGATCGCCTCCTCTCGGATTATTGTCCCACCGACACGGCGGTGAAGCGCGAGCAGGAGCGCATTGAAAAGGAATTGACCGACTTCCAACGCGTCCTTTGGAAGGGCGACACGGCGCTTGTCAAGGTTGATACCCTCGCCGTGGTAGCGGGTGACTCTGTTGTGGCGGTTGAAAAGAAGACCGTGCGCCGCTCTGCCCGCCGTGGCACTACCGACAAGGTGAAGAAGGAAAAGAAGAAGAAAGAACCCAAGGTGAAGCGCCAGTCTGCCCCCACGGGCGGTAGCGGACTCAGCGTGCGTCGCCAAAGAAGATAATATTGACATAGAGGTTATAGAATTGATGGAGCGCCCCTCCCTCACTTCTATAACTTCTATGCTGTTTTGTTAATGCGCCCCTGCCGTCGGCGGTTGGGAGCGATAATCAACCGTTGCGACGTCCCATTTGTGGGGCGCAACGTGTAGCAAAAGCGCTTCAAACTATGGGATATTTATCCCTAAACCCATTGCGCAAAAAACTATATCTATTATCGTAAAAATTATTAGTAACCTAAAAAAAATTATTAGTAACCTATTTTAAATTATCTTACTAATAATTTTCACTACCCTTAACCTGCTGATTCACAGGAATATACGTATGCGAAAAATTGTTACATTTTTCGTTCCCGTGAATGTGCTTTGGGCGAGCAGTTGGGGGAGGTGTTAAACCGCAATTCTCTCATATTAAATAATACGTATGAAAAAACTTTTACTCTCTCTCTTTGCCGTGCTCTTGATGCCCCTTTTTGCTGTGGCTCAAGAAGCGCTTCCCCTCATTCCTCAACCTCAGAATGTCGCGTTGCGTGCGGGTGCGTACAAGATGCCTAAGAAGGTGGTGGTTTATGTACCTGCTTACGAAGACGGCAGTCTTCAGAGCGTGGTTGATGGTTTTGCTGCGCAGTTGAAGCACAGCTTTGGTATCAAGGTGAGCAATACGGCTTACCCCAAGCGCGCTGACTTGGAGTTGCGCCTGAATCCTAACATCAGCGATGAAGGTTACCGCCTCGAAGTGGAGGAAGATGCAATCGTCCTTGAGGCTTCGCGCCCCGCTGGTTTCTTCTATGGTTTCCAAACGCTCAAGCAACTCATGCCCGCTGAAATCCTTGCGGGAGTAAAGGGCGAGAAAAAAGTGCGCCCCGAAATCCCCTGTGTAAGCATTGCCGACGAACCGCTCTACGGTTGGCGCGGATTTATGCTCGACGAGGGTCGCCACTTCTTCGGTAAGGAAGAGGTGAAGCGCATTCTCGACATGATGGCAACGTATAAGATGAACCGCTTCCACTGGCACTTGACGGAAGACCAGGGTTGGCGCATCGAAATTAAGAAATACCCCAAGCTCACCGAGGTTGCCGCTTGGCGCGAAACGAAAAAGTTGGGGTGGGGCAGCGAATACCCCACGGACGGCGAACATTACGGCGGCTTTTACACACAAGAGGACGTGCGCGAAATTGTTGCCTATGCCAAGGAGCGATTCATCGAAATCCTTCCCGAAATCGACATGCCCGGCCACTTCCAAGCAGCCCTTGCGGCGTATCCCGAACTCTCGTGTACGCCTAATGAGAAGCACGAAGTGTGGCTTCACCAGGGCGTGTCGGGAGATGTGATGAACGTGGCAGCGCCTGAGGCTATTCAGTTTACGAAAGATGTGGTAGACGAACTTACCGCACTCTTCCCCTTCGGTTACATCCACCTCGGGGGCGACGAGTGCCCCACGCACAAGTGGGAGCATAATGCGCTGTGCCAAAACCGACTCAAGGAAATCGGTAGCACGAACTATCGCGACCTCCAGACAGACTTCTACAAGCAAATCCAAGATTATATCCTTACGAAGCCCCAGGCGGAGCAGCGCAAGCTCATCTTCTGGAACGAAATGCTCCATGGCAATACTTCACAACTCAAGGATATCACCGTAATGGCGTGGATTGGTGCCGACGGTGCGGCTAAGGATGCTGCACAACGCGGATTTGACAACATCCTCTCGCCCCAAATTCCTTATTATATTAACCGCCGTCAGAGCACTGACCCTAACGAACCTCGCTCGCAGGGACATGGTCACGAAACTTTGGAACGTGTGTATGCCTACATCCCCGCCAATGGCATTGACAAGGAACTCTTGCCCCGCTACAAGGGTGTGCAGGCAAATTTCTGGACGGAATATGTGTTCGACAATGAGACGTTGGAATACCTAACCTTCCCCCGTCTCATCGCCGTTGCCGAAGCGGGTTGGACAGTTCAGGCACGCCGCGATTACAAAGACTTTGTCGTGCGCCTCAATCAGCATGTGCCCTTTTTCGAACTCTTCAAATTGAGTTACGGGAAGCATGTCGTGCCCGTAGAACGCTAATAGGTTTCTTGAAGACTTCTACAGCTCTAATAATTTATCAATCTGATATTTTCACGTAGCAAATATTCTCCGCAGAAATTTAAAACCTGCTCTTTTTGTAAAAAAGAAAGATTTTCTCAAAAACAAAGTGCTAAATTTTTTTTGCTCTTCGGGGAATTTCGTAAATTTGCTTCGCGGTGAGAAAGGTGTTTACGCCTCTCACATCTCGCATAGTGAACTAATTTACAATTTACCATTTATAAACTTTAATTACTTATGGCAACATTGGATTTGAGCAAACACGGTATTACCGGTGTTACTGAAATTGTCCACAACCCCTCTTACGAAGTTCTCTTCGCAGAAGAAACAAAGGCGAGCCTCGAAGGCTACGAAAAGGGTCAGAACACTGAACTCGACACAGTGAACGTAATGACTGGTATCTACACTGGTCGTTCACCTAAGGACAAGTTCATCGTTATGGACGCAAACTCTAAGGACACAGTATGGTGGACTTCTGATGACTATAAGAACGACAACAAGCCTATCACTGAAGAAGCTTGGGCAGAGTTGAAGAACATTGCTAAGGAATGTCTTTCTAACAAGCGCCTCTTCGTTGTTGACTGCTTCTGCGGTGCGAATGCTGACACTCGTATGTCTGTACGCTTCATCATGGAAGTAGCTTGGCAGGCACACTTCGTAACTAACATGTTCATCCAGCCCACTGCTGAAGAACTCGCTAACTTCGAACCTGACTTCGTTGTTTACAACGCGTCTAAGGCTAAGGTTGAAAACTACAAGGAACTCGGTATCAACTCTGAAACTTGCGTAGCGTTCAACATCACAAGCCGCGAACAGGTTATCATCAACACTTGGTACGGTGGTGAAATGAAGAAGGGTATGTTCTCTATGATGAACTACTACCTCCCCCTCAAGGGTATCGCTTCAATGCACTGCTCTGCTAATACTAACGAAAAGAACGAAACTGCTATCTTCTTCGGTCTTTCTGGTACTGGTAAGACTACTCTCTCTACTGACCCCAAGCGTATGCTCATTGGTGACGACGAACACGGATGGGACGACAACGGTATCTTCAACTTCGAAGGTGGTTGCTACGCTAAGGTTATCGGTCTTGACAAGGAAAGCGAACCCGATATCTACAAGGCTATCCGTCGTAACGCACTCCTCGAAAACGTTACAGTTGATGCAAACGGTAAGATCGACTTCAACGACAAGAGCGTAACTGAAAACACTCGTGTTTCTTACCCCATCAACCACATCGACAACATCGTTAAGCCCGTTTCTGCTGCAGGTCACGCAAAGAACGTAATCTTCCTTTCAGCTGACGCATTCGGTGTTCTTCCTCCCGTATCTATCCTCGATCCCGAACAGACTCAGTACTACTTCCTCTCTGGTTTCACAGCGAAGCTCGCTGGTACTGAACGCGGTATCACTGAACCCACTCCCACATTCTCTGCTTGCTTCGGTCAGGCGTTCCTCGAACTCCACCCCACTAAGTACGCTGAAGAACTCGTGAAGAAGATGAACCAGCACAACGCTAAGGCGTTCCTCGTAAACACTGGTTGGAACGGTACTGGCAAGCGCATCACTATCAAGGATACTCGTGGTATCATCGACGCTATCCTCGACGGTTCTATCCTCAAGGCTGAAACTAAGGTAATTCCTATCTTCAACTTCACAGTGCCCACAGCTCTTCCCGGTGTTGATCCCAACATCCTCGACCCCCGCGACACTTACGAATGTGCTTGCAAGTGGGAAGAAAAGGCTAAGGACCTCGCTGCTCGCTTCCAGAAGAACTTCGTGAAGTACACTGCAGGTAGCGCTGCTGGTCAGGCTCTCGTAGCTGCTGGTCCCCAGCTCTAATCCGTAACTTCGCTTAGAAGCATTATAAATTAAGCCGACGCTAAGAGCGCCGGCTTTTTTTGAAGAGTTTTGAATAATAACAGCTCACAAAAGTCGTCCGATTGCTAAAAACTTGCTACCTTTGTAGTGTTGCAGGAGCAACATATATATAATGGAAGCGTTTTAGCTTTATTCCAGAGATGGTGAACTTCGACAACTCACAGTACGATTGGAATAATGAAAGGACGTTCTTCCTTTGGTTTGGTATATGCATAACATATATAGCCAAAGGTGTGAGCTGTTTTTTCTTTACCTATCGTACAATGGCAGTCGAAGGCCAACCATCTAAGGTAAAGATAATATAGGCTCACACTTTCTTTGTATATATATAAATACTCTTTATTTTTAACTTGCTATTGAGCCTATAGCTAAGATTCTTTATAATTATGAATAAGTTATGTGCATTATTCATGTCGTTAATGTTCTCAGTTGCGGTTTTTGCGCAAAGTCATCTAGAATTTAGGGGTATCCCTATTGATGGTAATATTAACGATTTCGTAAAAAAGATGAAGGCTATTGGTTATGTAGAAACTCATAGAACTTCGTCTGCTGTTTTAATGACAGGTAAGTTTGCAAATCACTCAGCTACTATTGGGGTTTTGTCGACCTCAAAATCCCACAAAGTATACAATATTGCTGTTACATTTGAGAAACAAAGTAGTTGGTCGTCAATTAAAAGTAGAT
>JAGBYW010000051.1 GCA_017628555.1 Bacteroidaceae bacterium
AAACACACATTAAAAACTTTCCTTCTCGCCTTCGTGGCGATGATGGTTCCCATTGTAGGGTGGGGGCAAACAAATGTTTCTACATTCTATTTGTCCGTTGCAACGGCAATACCTGATGGAGTTCTTGCTTATACAGTAGCTGGAGTGGATGGCGATTATTTGGATTTGAAGCAAATAGAGGGTAGTCAGATTCCTGCTAATACACCCGTTATTCTTGCGGAGTCGGAACTCCCAAATTCAGGAGTTGCGAATGCGTCTGCGTCTGAATACCTTTTGGGTACACTTGTTAATCAGTCTGTCACCATAGAAACGGGTTATAGTTACTTCCAGTTAAATGTGGAGGATGCTATTTGGTATAAAGTCACAGGAGACTCCTTTATCAATGAAGCCTTCAAAGCTTACTTGAAATTTCCCGACGTTATGGTTGCGGGTAAGGAGAAGTTGTACACTATTAAGGAAGACGCACCGCAGAATTCTTGTGGAGATAACCTTACCTGGAACCTTAACGATGGCGAATTGGTAATTGAAGGTACTGGGGCGATGGCTGATTTTGAAGCGGGTACGGCTCCGTGGTATTCTTACAAAGATGAGATTGTCAAGTTGACGATTAAGTCAGGGGTTACAAGCGTAGGTCATTATGCGTTTAATGAATGCAGTAAAATTGCTGACGTGGTTATTCCTAACGGCGTTACCACCTTGGGCACTCATGCGTTTGGATACTGCGATGGACTTACCGTAGTTTCTCTTCCCCCAAGTGTAAAAACAATCGGTTGGAGTGCTTTTTACGCTTGCCAAAATCTTAAAACCGTAAATTTATCAGAGGGAGTAACCAGAATTGGTGAATATTCGTTTGCTGATTGCAGAAAATTGTCAGTCTTCAATATTCCTGAAGGGGTTACAGAAATTGGTCAGTGGGCATTTCGTAATTGCTCCTTTACATCTTTGATATTGCCGAGTACTTTGACAGCAATTCAAAGTAATGCGTTTTTTGATTGTAACAAATTGACTTCGTTGGCTTGTTTGGCAACAACTCCTCCTGGGTTATGGGGCGAAGCTTTTGCAACAATGAACTTAAGCGTTCCTATTTATGTTCCAAGTACTTCTGTAGCGGATTATCAATTACAAGAACAGTGGAACGCATTTACTATTGAGGCTGTATGTTCAAGCGAAAGTGATCACAATTTTGTAAATGGTATTTGCACGAAGTGTGGCGCATACGAACCTGCAGTAGATAGCAACAGTGATGGCTATTATGAAATCGGAAATGCGGGGCAACTCTTCTCGTTTGCAGCGCAAGTAAATAGGGGAAGTAACTATATAAATGCGGTATTGACTGCAGATATTGATCTTGAAAATCGCCAGTGGACTCCGATAGGTATTTACAGCGACGCTTATGACAATCCCCGATATAAGTATACAGGTACTTTTGACGGGCAGAACCACCTGGTTAAGAACTTGAATGTGCACGTTACCAATGGCAGTGAAGGTGGGTTCTTCTCCAGAGGTTTTCGCGCGACGGTGAGAAACTTTGGTGTGATAAATGCAACTGTTTTAAATGATATGTATAATGGCGAAAGCGTTCGTACTGGTATTTTGGCTGGTGAGTTTGACCAATGTACAGTTGAGAATGTCTTCACTGCAGGCGAGTTAATTATTACTACAGACCATTATCAGAAAGGTGGTCTTGCGGGTGAAACCAATCAGTCGGTGTTGAGAAATTGTTATACCACATACCCTTGTCTTACAGTAACGCAGAGTTTAAGAGAGGTGAGTGGTTGCTACTATCAAGCAGAAGAAACTAATGCCAGTTCTCAAGGCACTGCAGTAACAGCGGCGCAGATGGCTTCGGGTGAAGTTGCTTACAAGTTGGGCAATGCTTACGGACAAACAATCGGTACAGATGCTTATCCCGTACTCGGCGGTGCGAAAGTGAATTATGGTTACATTTCTTGTACTGCAACAGAAAAGGCATACAGCAATAGTGAAGTTCATGAGACACAAGGTCACAACTACATAGATGGCGTGTGTGAGCATTGCAGTGAGGTGACAGAAGCACGCTGGGGAACATCGCTTGCAAACTTGACACAGGCGGGTACATTGAAAGAAGCCCTTGCTGCTGCGATGTCAGGTTCTGCAAACTACATTCTGATGCAAAAGGATGTTGCGGGTATTACCACAAACGCAGACCCATATTTGTATATCACTGGTGGTGATTTTACTTTAGACCTCAATGGTTGCACTTTGACTTGTGATGTTTATGGTCC
Organism: Bacteroidaceae bacterium; assembly: GCA_017628555.1. Lineage (GTDB taxonomy): Bacteria > Bacteroidota > Bacteroidia > Bacteroidales > Bacteroidaceae > Alloprevotella. The sequence continues at coordinate 2,265 of JAGBYW010000051.1, forward strand.
TAATGTTAGAGGTGGTGCAAATTTGATTATTACGGACACTTCGGCAAATAAGGATGGAGAGTTAATAGGCATATATGGAAATATAACGGTTAATGATGCTACAGTTAGCATTTTGGAAGGCACTATAAGAGATGGATTAATACTCGTGCGGGGGAGATTGAATATATCTGGCGGTACCATTGCAACAAATGCAATCAGAACCTATGAAGGAGCTGTGGCAACCATCAGCGGTGGGACACTTACGAACAAACGACTCTATTATTCGGGAGGAAAACTAGACCTTTCAACTTACACAGATCTTCCTGGAATACAAGTGGAATACGAGCTGGATACTCCGACTGTAATAGGTCCTGAAACTATTCTTCTACCAGATGATTGTGGTATCTTTGACGAAGATGGAGTATTTACAGAAATCTTATCTGGCGACCTCTATTATTACACGATTGCAAAGTTGCCTACTATATGGTATACAGTTAACTTTGATGCTAACGGCGGTGCCGGAGAAATGGAAGATGCTAACGCAAATGGCAAGTATCGTTTGCCTGAATGCACATTTACTGCGCCCGAAGGAAAGCTATTCAAGGCGTGGTCAGTGAATGAAGTAGAATACCAACCTAATGCAGTAATTACAGTTGCAGGAAATACGACGATCACTGCAGTTTGGGAAACTCCGTACACTTTGGCATTTAGTGCTAACGGTGGTGTAGGTTCACTCGTTGCCTTGAAGACTTTGAGCACGGTAACATTGCCCGAATGCCCCTTCCTTGCTCCCGAGGGTAAGGAGTTCAAGGCTTGGCGAATTGGTGGAAACGAATATGCTGCGGGTAGTGTTGCAACACTTACTGAAGACGCTGTGGCTTATGCTGTGTGGCGAGATGCTTATTCTGAATTGAATGTCGATATCATGCCTATGAGCCCGGATGCAGGGGAAGGAGCTACTGTTCGCATTATGAGAGATGGTATAGAGATTGAACGTGTGGAAATAACGGTTGCAGGAGGACCTGCGCATTGCTGGATTCCATATGATTCGAATCGTGAATACACTTTCTACTGGGAAAGTAGATTGGAGCCTTCTTCTTCTTCTTGGGAAGTAGATGTTAATATTCATTTAGGCCCTGAACTAATATTCCATGAATTTGGTCATTATCTTGAACATGAGTATAGAGATAGACCTTTCCTTACCATCCCCGCGAAATCTTCTGCTGGTTCAACCTTGGAAACATTAAACATTATCGACGGCGAATTGCCCGAGTATAATGTTTTGCGTGAGGCAGAAGTAGGTACGCTTACTTATCAGCGCACACTTCCCAACCAGGAATGGAATGCGTTGTTCTTGCCCTTCGAAATTCCTTTGAGCGAATTGGAAGCAGACTACGAAGTGGCGTACTTCAATGACATGCATGCGTACGACAGAAATACTGACGGACAGATCGATGAATTGGAAATGGAAATTATTCTCTTAAGCGAGGGTACGCTTCATGCAAATCATCCTTATCTTATCCGTGCGAAGTCAGAAGCAGCCAAGGAGTTGAACCTCTCGCTTACTGATGCAACCATCTACAACACGGAAGACCGCACAACTATCACTTGCTCTTCGGCCTACATGAACTTTGAACTTGTTGGTGTTTACGAACAAAAGACCGCTGCAGAACTTGAAGGCTGTTATGCTATTACCACAGAAGGTGCTTGGGCGCCTGTTGCAGCAGGTGCGGTGCTCAATCCCTTCCGCCTCTATTTGAATATGGAAGCTCGCAGCGGTTCGCCCGTTAAGGTTAATCCCGCGGCTCTCTCAAAGATTCGCATCCGCATGATGGGTGACAGCGTTGCTACCGACATTGATGCTGTTGGTGTAGAAGGTGCTGGTAAGCAGGTTATCTATGACCTCTCTGGCCGCCGCGTAGTAAATCCCGGTAAGGGCATGTACATCGTGAACGGCAAGAAGGTGGTGTTGAAGTAATACAGTGAATAATTTCAAAGTTTTGGATATGACAAAGAAAAAATATCAAACTCCTGCGCTTCGTGCAGTAGCTCTTCACACAGAAGGACTTATTGCTGCAAGCGACCGCGTTCCCGTAAGCCCCACGCCCGGTGTTCCTGCAACGAATAAGCATGAAGGACCTTGGAACAGTACGCAGTGGAACGAGCAAGATTAAGACTTGCTTTAGACAATGTGCGTAGTGCATAGCGGAGTAGAAGATTCCTGCTTTTACGCACAAGTATATAATGTGAGCGGGTGTGCTGAAATTTCAGCACACCCGCTTTTGTTTGGGTCACAAATTTGTTTGTAATTTTCTGCCACCGAAATAATATGTACTTCTGTTCTTCTGTCAAAACTCCACACGCCCTGCGCGCTGTCTGCATCCTAAAATAGTTTCAAAACATTCTGTGTGAAACAGGAATAGGTGTGTGAAATTTGCATTTTTATTCGTCTTAAAAACAGCCGTTATACAGTTGTGAAAAACTAAGTTACTTTTCGTGAAAATTATTAGTAATGTAATTTAAATTATTAGTAACCTTTTTTGAAATATGTTACTAATAATTTTGCGTGTTTTTAATATGCTAATAATCAAATGGTTCTGATGTGCATAAAATAGCGGTTTGAGAATGCATAAAACGGTGAATAATTATGCAAATACAGGCGTGTCGTGTAGGTCGCGTTATGCAAATGCTATTTCACTTGCTAAACAAAATGTGCCCACAGGTGTTGAAACCTATGGGCACATTGTTTTTTGTGGAAGTGTGCTAATATTATTCAGCAGCTTCTTCTGCGGGAGCTTCTTCAGTAGCAGCAGCTTCTGCTTCAGCCTTTGCAGCAGCGGCAGCAGCCTTCTTTTCAGCTACCTTTTCTGCGATCTTCTTGTTTACTTCCTTTTCAGCTTCGAGACGAGCAGCAGCAGCAGCCTTCTTTTCAGCAGCAGTCTTGTCTGCAGCCTTAGCAGCCTTAGCAGCCTTTTCCTGCTTCCAAGCTTCGAACTTAGCCTGAGCAGCAGCTTCGTCAAAAGCACCCTTACGAACGCCACCCTTGAGGTGCTTCATGAGGAGTACGCCTTCGTCAGAGAGAATGTTGCGTACAGTGTCAGTGGGCTGTGCACCGCATTCTACCCAGTGGAGGGCACGTTCAAAATTCAAATCTACTGTTGCGGGATTGGTGTTGGGGTTGTAAGTACCAATCTTTTCAGTAAACTTACCATCGCGTGGAGCTCTTACGTCTGCGATCACGATGCTGTAGAAAGCATAGCCCTTACGGCCGTGACGCTGCAATCTAATCTTAGTTGCCATTGTAATAAATAGTTTTTATAGGTTTGAATTAAATGCTACCATCTCGTGATAGCGGGTGCAAAATTACAACTTTATTTTTAGATGGCAAAGAAACGGCTGAATTTTATAGCGTTACCCCTTACCTTTCCCTTCTCTGTTTGATAAAATCAAATCCCAGTTTGATGCCGTTGTAGATGGCTGTACTGTGTCGGGCCAGGAGGACGATTGTTTCGATAAGGGTAGGGCGGGGCGCATTGGTGAGTGCGTCGTTGAAGGTTGCGGCACACTTGTCGCGGTGCTGCTGATATTTATACAGCGCGTAGTCTTTCTGATGCTCCACCTCCTCTATGGGGTTGGTGCTTAGGGCTTCGTCGTTGAGGTTAAAGGCTCTCAACATCATGCGTGTAACGGGTTGCTGAATCCAAGAGCGGCGGTTGTAGTAAAGCAAGGTGGCAAGGAGGGCATACACCCCAATGATGGTGAGAATGGCAAGGGAGAGACTGCCCCACACTGATGCTAAGAAGAACGCCAGCTGGAACGTGAGAAAGATGGTCAGACACGTGATGAGATTGACGCCCACGATGGTGAGGATGAAGGCGGAGAGTAGCGCAGAGAGTTTACTCACACCTTCAAGTCGCGCGTATTTAATTTGATACGCAGCACAATCTTTGGCTTCGGCATAGAGCTTGCCAAGGAGTTCCGATTCGGGAATTGAAGTAGTCATGGCTGAAAAGAAAAAATAGTGGAACTCAGAGGAAAGGGCGTGCCGTATGAAGCGGTCGGCACGCCCAAGTGTTGACGCGGCGCTACGTGGTCTTACCCGCAGCACTGCCTTCGGCAATGTCGTCAACGAGTTTGTTCAGTTCACAATCCTTCAGGTGAATCCCTCTCTTGCGGAGTGCCTGACAGATTTTCTGACGTGTGTGTTCGCCCTTCTCCGGAGCAAACAAGATTCCGGCTGCTGCGCCCATAGCGGCGCCACCGACGAAGGCAGCAATAATGCTAAGTCCTTTCATAGTAGTTTTTGTGTTTAAGGTTTGTACTGTTGTGGTCATCAACCACGGTGCAAATGTATGGGCGATTTTCTCCGCGGACTCTTAAATTATGTAGAATTTTCAGTGCTCGGCAAGAATTTAAAGAAGTTTACATTTTTTTTACAAGAATTTTGAGTGCTAATCGGTTTAGAGGTTGTAAATTTGCGTTGAAATTACTAAGAGTGGGTTCAGTCGCCCCGCAGGAGTAGTTTTAACAGACCGAATAATTCATCAATCCAATAACACAAACACTATGAAGAAATTTGCATTTTTGGCAGTTGCCCTCGGCGCGTTGGCGATGACTTCTTGTAAGTCTAAGGAAGACATGTATCGCAAGATGTATGAAGAAGCGAAGAGTCAGGAAACTGCTGTTGCACAGACACAGGTTGTAGTTCCCGTAGAAACTCCTCAGGAAGTAGTTGTGCCCGTAGAAACTGAAACTGTGGCGCAGACCACCACAACAACTACTACGGCTACAACAACGGTTACTCCCGTTGACCTCAGCGGCACGCGCACCATTCAGGGCGGCGTTACTGTTGTGAGCGGCGACGAGTTGAAGGAGTTCAGCGTAGTCGTAGGTAGCTTCCAGACACAGGCAAACGCTGAAGGTTTGAAGATGTTGCTCCAGTCAAAGGGTTACTCAGCACGTGTCATTAAGACCAACGAAACCATTAACGGTCAGACAGGCTGGTTCCGCGTTATCGCAGCGTCGTTTAGCGACAAGGCTTCTGCCGCACAGCTCCGCGACCAGATGATTGGCGACTACCCCGGCGCGTGGTTGCTTTACAACAAGTAAGAGAATTCCCAATGGGTGTGGGAGTTCTCAGGTTTTGCACTCAGTGTATGACTTAAAAACTCCCCAGCAAGATTAGGAATTAGGACCGCTTACGTTTCCCTGATTCCTAATCTTGTTTTCTTGTTATCGGGGAGGGGTAAAATGGGGCACTCACCAATCGCCTTTTCACCCCCATATCTATGTTGGAAAAAACTATACCTATTTTCGTAAAAATTATTAGTAACATAAAAAAAATTATTAGTAACCTTTTTTAAAATATATTACTAATAATTTTCAGCATAAAATGGGTATTGATTATCAGGTGGTTATGAGCGTTCGGGAAATGCGTTTTTAGTCCCCCGTAGCAGGTCGGATTTTTCCATCCTTCCCCCTCGAAATAGCTTTTGATTTAAGTAGAAAATTATGATGCAGTCACTTCTCGGTTTAACCGTTGACGAACTTAAAGAGGTTGCCACCACCCTCGGGCTTCCCGCCTTTACGGGCAAGCAAATTGCGGGTTGGCTTTACGACAAAAAGGTTTCTGACATAGCGCAAATGACCAACCTTTCAAAGGTTGCTCGTGAGCGCCTGGCGCAGGAGTATGCCGTGGGTTGTTCTGCCCCCGTCGATGCGCAGCGCTCGGTTGACGGCACCGTGAAATACCTGTACCGCACGGCACAGGGCGACTACATCGAAACGGTTTATATCCCCGACGGCGAGCGCGCAACGCTCTGCGTGAGTTGTCAAGTGGGATGTAAGATGGGCTGTAAGTTCTGCATGACGGGGCGCCAAGGTTATGCCGCGTCGTTGAGTGCTGCCGACATCTTAAACCAGATTTATTCGCTACCTGAGCGTGACACGCTGACCAACATCGTATTTATGGGGCAGGGCGAACCTTTCGATAATCTCGACAACGTGCTGCGTGCTACGGAAGTCTTGACCGCATCGTGGGGTTACGGTTGGAGCCCGAAACGCATTACGGTTTCTACCGTCGGACTGGCAAAGGGGCTCGTGCGCTTCTTGGATGAAAGCCGTTGTAGCCTTGCCGTGAGTCTGCATCACCCCATCCCTGCCGACCGTGCGGAAATTATGCCCGCTGAAAAGGCACTGTCGATTGAAACTGTCGTAGAAATTCTCAAGGGCTACGACTTCTGTCGCAAATATCCCCGCGACCCCTCTGCGCCCAAGCAGCGTCGCTTGACATTTGAGTACATCGTCTTTGGCGGACTCAACGATTCGCGCCGCCATGCCCAAGCGCTGCTCGACCTTCTCAAAGATTTAGACTGCCGTGTCAACCTTATTCGCTTCCACACTATACCCGACACGCCCTTTAAGGGAACTTCGGAAGAAAAGATGGTCGAGTTTCGCGACTACCTCACGGCAAACGGCCTGACTACAACGATTCGCGCTTCACGCGGTCAGGATATTTTCGCTGCTTGCGGACTGCTCAGTACGAAGAAGCAGCAGGAGGAAAAGGCTGTAAGGTAAACGGTGAACGGTGACGGGGTAACGGCTTACGGTGTGTTGTTGCGCCCCCATGTTCACCCCTGTTACAGCCTGTCCCTGCCTATCAAAAATATTTTTCTCTCAACCGACTATAACCACACTATTTATATATGGAATTACAAACCACTCACGACATCGAGGAAGTGCAAGTCGCACCCTCAACTCGTAAGAAAATACGCGTAGCCATTACGCACGGCGATACTAACGGCGTGGGTTACGAACTGATTCTCAAAACTTTTTCCGAACCTACTATCTTCGACCTTTGCATCCCTGTGGTGTATGGTTCTGCAAAACTTGCAACCTACCACCGCAAGGCGATTGAGAGCACTACAAACTTCCACCTCATTGATGACGCTACGCAAGCCGTTGATGGCGAACTCAACGTGGTAAATTGCTTTGACCGCGAAATTGCTGTGACTCTTGGAAAGGCCAGCGCTGATGCCGGAGAGGCGGCGCTCGTAGCACTTGAAGCTGCAGTGGCTGACTTGAAGGCGGGCAAGGTAGATGTACTTGTAACTGCGCCTATTAACAAGGCGTCTATCCAAAGCGAAAAGTTTAATTTCCCTGGTCACACCGAATACCTCCAAGCACAGTTTGGTGGCGAGTCACTCATGATTCTCTGCAACGAACAGATGCGCGTGGCGTTGGTAACGACACACGTGGCCATCAAAGACATTGCTGCTGCCATTACGCCTGAGCGTGTGGAACAGAAGGCACGTCAGCTCTACAATGTGTTGCGTCACGACTACTTGCTCGCGGCTCCTCGCGTGGCAGTCTTGGGCTTGAATCCCCACAACGGAGATGAGGGTACGATTGGTAGTGAGGATAAGGAAATTATCGCTCCCGTGATTCAGAAACTCCAAGAAGAGGGCTTGCCCGTCTTTGGTCCTTACAGCGCCGACGGATTCTTTGGCGCGGGCCACTTTACAAAGTTTGACGGCATCCTTGCCATGTATCACGACCAGGGACTTGCGCCCTTCAAAGCGCTCTCTATGGACGACGGTATCAACTATACGGCAGGTTTGAACGTCGTTCGCACGTCGCCCGATCACGGTGTGGCTTACGACATTGCGGGTAAGGGACTCGCCTCTGAGAACTCCTTCCGCCAAGCACTCTTTGCGGCAATCGACATTTACCGCAACCGCGAAATTGATGCCGAAGTGACGGCAAATCCCCTGCCCAAGTTGTATCAAGACCGCCGCGAAGACGAGCGTCGTAACTTTGTGCAACGCCCTGAGAAGCGTACGGAAGATGCAGCGCAGAATTAAGCAATTTGCCATCATTGCCGCAGGCGAGGGGCGCAGACTTTCGGAAGAGGGAGTGGCGCAACCAAAGGCGCTGGTCTGTCTCAATGGCGAACCCCTCCTTTCGCGCCTCGTGCGCATCTTTCAAGCGTGTGACGCCGAGCGCATTGTGATTATCGTGAACGACCTTAATCCCCTTGCTGCCCAACATGTGCGCCACTTGATGGCACAACCCGGTGGCGAGGTGATACGTCTTGTGGTGCAAACTACACCCAGTTCGATGCACTCGTTTTTTGCGCTCGCCGAGCACCTTACCGACGCCCCCTTCTGCTTGACTACGGTGGACACCGTCTTTACGGAGCAGGATTTCAAGGCTTACTTGGATTACTTTGCCCAATCTACCGCCGACGGGGTGATGGCGGTGACGGATTACATTGACGATGAGAAACCGCTCTACGTAGCTACGACCGACGACTTGAGCATTACGGGATTTTTAGATACGCCTGCCGATTGCCGCTATATTTCTGGGGGCATCTATGGTTTGACCGCGCCAGCCTTGAGCACTTTGAGGCGCTGCATGGCGGAAGGTCAGAGTCGTATGCGCAATTATCAGCGCGGACTTATTACCGACGGGCTCCGCTTAAAGGCGTTCCCCTTCTCTAAAATCTTAGATGTTGATCACGCCTCGGACATTGAAAAAGCAGAGGCATTCTTGCTTTCTGAAAAAGAAGTGTTGTCATGAAGAAAAACATACTACTCGTGCATCGCGCCCACCGATTCTCGCCGAATTGTGTGGAGCGCGATGCTGCGGTTTTAAGTGCAATTCAGCAGGCACTCGAAGCGAGCGATTACGCGGTGCAACACATGGATGAGGACGCTATTACGGAGGAATTTCTGCACACTGCTCCGCCAATGATTATCAGTATGGCGCGCTCGAGAGTGGCGTTGTTGAAACTCGCGGAGTGGGAACGTCGGGAGGGGAACTGCCTTTGGAACGCTGCCAAGGCTTTGCTCGTAAATTCTCGTACGGAACAGACAAAGCGCCTCTCTTTGGCAAACATCCCCCTGCCACCGACGGAGCTTACAAACACCCCGCAGGCAACTGCATTAAGGTTTCCGCTTTGGGTAAAGTCGGGTGGTGGAGATGCAGAGACGGGAACTGACGTGCGTTACTTTGCCGACAAACAGGAGTTGCTGGATGCTACATTTCCCCAGTCCTGTGCGTATGTCGTTTCTGAGCATGTAGCGGGCGACCTTGTGAAGTTTTACGGCGTGGCGGGCACCTCGTTTTTTTATTCCTACTATCCTACCTCTTTCAGCAAGTTTGGGTTGGAAAAACATAACGGCTCGCCCCGCGGTTATGCCTTTGATACCGAAGCGTTGCGGCAATTAGCCACCAAGGCTGCTACCCTTTGCGGCTTTACGCTTTACGGTGGCGATTGCATCGTGCGCCCCGACGGTACATTGGCGCTTATAGATTTTAACGATTTCCCCAGTTTCGCACCGTGTGCTCACGAAGCGGCTGCGGCAATAGTTCAGGTGGCGGAGCAGGCAGGGAGTAAAATTTGGCAATAACAGCATCGCGCTACGACGTGTGTTTTGATACTTAAAAATGCAACATTTTTTCGCCAACCAATACTCTTGATAATCAGGGTGTTAGACCTACCTAAAATTATTAGTAACTTATTTTAAATTATCTTACTAATAATTTTTTTTAGGTTACTAATAATTTTTACGACAAGTAGTTTAGTTTTTTTTTATAATGGATGTAGCGGTCATTCCAAGTGTATTGGTGCGCCCTACAAGTACAAAAAACACCTTTGCGAACCATTGCGTTTTGCGCGAACGCGCCCTACATCCTTAGCATATAGTTTCTCCAAAATTTATGTCTGAAAAACTTCAGTCTACCTTTAAGAGTCAAGACACGGAAGAGTGGCTCGACATTCACTTCACTCGCCCCATCGGTTACCTTTGGGCGCGCTTGTTTATGCACTTTGATGTGCACCCCAATGTCGTTACAATCCTCAGCATTTTCCTTGGGGCGGCGGCGGGCGTGTGCTTCTATTTTGAGTCGTACGCTTATACTGTGGCGGGCATTCTGCTGCTCATGTGGGCGAACTTCTACGACTCGTGCGACGGACAGATGGCACGTATTACGGGCAAGAAGACCCTGTGGGGCAGAATCCTTGATGGCTTTGCGGGCGACGTATGGTTTTTCACCATCTACGCTGCCATTTGTCTCCGCCTGCAAGACGACGCTATTCCTTTCCTTCCCCAATACGAGTGGGGCATTTGGATTTGGGCGTTGGCGGCACTCTCAGGACTTGTTTGCCATGCCAAGCAATGCCAACTGGCGGATTATTACCGCAACATCCACCTCTATTTCCTGAAGGGTAAGCAGGGCAGTGAACTTGACAATTCCCGCAAGGTCAAGGCGGATTATGATGCCTTGACGTGGCGCAACGATTTTGTGTACAAGGTCTTTCTGTTTTTTTACCGCCGTTATACTTCAGCGCAAGAGGGGATGACTCCTGCGTTTCAGCAGTTTAAGCAGCAGTTAGAAGCGCGTTACGGCAACGACCTCCCACAGACCATGCGCGACGACTTTCGCAAAGGCAGTTTGCCCTTGATGAAGTGGGCGAACATCCTGACGTTTAACACGCGCGCCATAGTGCTTTACCTATCCCTGCTTGCCCTCCAACCCTGGGTCTATTTTATTTTTGAATTGACCGTGATGAATGTGCTCTGGTGGTACATGCGGAGCAAGCATGAGGCGCTGTGCAAGCGCTTGATGCGGGCGTTTTAGCACGACGAAAGGAGTATTAAGAAATGAGAAAGACCCTGTGGTATGAAGGTGCCACAGGGTCTTTCTCATTTCTTATTTTTGAATTACAACATTCAAATTGTTAGCGCTCCGCGCGCATAGGGTTGCTGAGGAAGTCGGCATAGGCAAGGCGGATGCCGTCTTCGAGCGACGTTTGTGCCGTCCAGCCCATGGCGGCACTCTTAGATACGTCAAGGAGTTTGCGGGGCGTGCCGTTAGGCTTGGACGTGTCCCAAAGGATGGCGCCTTCGTAACCAACAACCTTTGCCACGAGTTCGGTGAGTCCCTTAATCGTAATCTCTTTGCCACTACCCGCGTTCACGGTTTCATTACCGCTGTAGTTTTCCATGAGGAAAACACAGAGGTTGGCGAGGTCGTCAACGTAGAGAAACTCGCGAAGCGGACTGCCGTCCCCCCAGCAGGTGACTTCCTTGAGACCTTGCTCCTTGGCTTCGTGGAAGCGGCGGATGAGGGCGGGAAGCACGTGGCTGTGTGTGGGGTGGTAGTTGTCGTTAGGCCCATAGAGGTTGGTGGGCATGAGGCTGATGAAGTCCGTGCCGTATTGGCGATTGAGGTATTCGCAATATTTGAGACCTGAAATCTTTGCCAGCGCATAGGCCTCGTTCGTGGGTTCGAGCGCCGAGGTGAGCAGGCAATCTTCCTTCATAGGCTGTGGCGCCAGGCGCGGATAGATGCAGGAAGAACCGAGAAACTCGAGTTTCTTACAGCCATTTTTCCACGCGGCATGGATGACGTTCATCTCGAGCATCATGTTCTCATACATGAAGTCGGCAAGCGCGCTTTGGTTGGCAACGATTCCGCCCACCTTTGCGGCAGCGAGGAATACGTATTCGGGGCGCTCCTCGGCAAAGAAGCGTTCCACTTGATCCTGACGGGTTAAGTCAAGTTCGGCATGCGTACGCGTAATGATATTGGTGTAACCCTGGCGCTGGAGTTCGCGCACAATGGCAGAACCCACCATGCCGCGGTGGCCTGCCACGTAGATTTTACTATCTTTTTGCATATAATCTTAAGGTCTTTAAGGTCTCTAAAGTCTTTAGGGTCTTTAAGGTCCTTAAGGATTACGCAGACCGCATGGTCCTCATAACCTTACAACCTCAGAAACTTAAACCTTACTTCACTATTCCCTTTTCCAAATACTCTTCCAAGTTGAGGCGGATGTGCTCGCCCGCACGTTCTACGGCTACCTTTGCCATATCGGCTTCCACCATAATGCGCACGAGTTCTTCGAAAGAAGTCTTCTGCGGGTTCCAACCCAATTCCCTCTTCGCCTTTGAGGGGTCGCCCCAAAGGTTTACGACGTCGGTGGGGCGGAAGAAGTCGGGCGACACTTCGATAAGCACCTTGCCCGTAGCCTTGTCGATACCCTTTTCGTCGAGTCCTTCGCCCACAAATTCAAGTTCGATACCCACGTGCTTGAAAGCGTAATAACAGAAATCGCGCACGGAATGCTGTTCACCCGTAGCGATGACGAAATCCTCGGGATGGTCGTGCTGGAGCATCATCCACATACATTCCACATAGTCCTTCGCATAGCCCCAGTCGCGGAGCGAGGAGAGGTTGCCAAGGTAAAGTTTGTCCTGCTTGCCCTGCTTAATGCGTGCAGCCGCAAGGGTGATTTTGCGCGTTACAAAGGTTTCGCCACGGCGCTCACTCTCATGGTTGAAGAGGATGCCGGAACAGCAGAACATGTTGTAGGCTTCGCGGTATTCCTTCACAATCCAGTGGCCGTAAAGTTTCGCTACGGCGTAAGGACTATAGGGATGGAAGGGCGTCTTTTCGTTTTGGGGCACTTCTTCCACCTTACCATAAAGTTCAGAAGTAGATGCCTGATAAATGTGACACGTTTCGGCAAGACCGCAAAGGCGCACGGCTTCCAACACACGGAGCACGCCCGTAGCATCTACGTTAGCCGTAAATTCGGGAGCGTCAAAACTTACCTGCACATGGCTTTGTGCGGCAAGGTTATAGATTTCGTCAGGGCGCACTTTGGAAATCACCTTCAAGAGACTCATGGAGTCGCCAAGGTCAGCGTAATGCAAGTGGAAGTTAGGCTCCCCTTCGAGGTGCGCAATGCGTTCGCGGAAATCCACAGAGGAACGGCGAATCGTGCCGTGCACTTCATATCCTTTGCTCAAGAGAAATTCAGAGAGGAAAGAACCATCTTGTCCGGTAACACCGGTAATCAATGCCTTTTTCATATGTGTATGCTTAAATTAGATTCGTGTTATGACTCACAAAGGTAGGGAAACTTATTTACGGAGCAAAGGTTTGGGCAGTTTTTTTATAAGTACGAGACCTTGAAGTCGCGTTTCTTTTAGGTAATAGGCAGAAAATCAGGATTTAACGCAGGTTACAGTTAAATGGGGTTGAACTAAATTGCAGGAAATCAGTTTGTTAGCATTATTGATAGGAATTAAAATCTATTAGACTTTGTATATGTTGAAAATCAAATAGTTAAGAGGCTTGTTGATAGGTTTTAGTACCCCCTTTTTCTTGGTTTCGGCAGAGAAATGAGGGTAATTTTGCAATCGTAAACCAAACCTATTAAACTTTAACTGTTATGAAAATTTTTAGATTCACTTTGCTTAGCGTGGTGCTCTCATGTAGCTGTACTTTATTCTATAGTTGTACAGAAGATTCCTCATTAGATGAAATCGGAAAACCTGTTCCTGATAACTGGGGGGCACAAGATCCGAGGTATGAAGAATTGACGGAAACATTAACTTCTTTGACCCATAAGACTATCCTCAATTCTGGGAACTTTAATCCCGAAACTGGGGCGTCATATTTGAAGCAGATAAGAAAATGGTTGTATGTCATAAATGCTGATGCCCAAGGTGGATTGTTAGAAGGCGATGTGGTTGCCAGTGTCGTCACTTCTTGCATGGCGGCTCAGAGTGTCGCTTCTCTATCACATAATCCAGAGGGACCCGAATTGATGTCGTTGGAACGTTCTTTGGATCAACAATTATTAGCAGACACATCCTGGGTGAAAACTCCGTTAGATAATGCAGGGTATATCCATAATATCGTGCTTGTGAACTTGTACAATAACTATGGAGAAGAATTGCTGACGATACCCACTTCTCAAATCTATTCGGAAACGAATTATTTAGTAACTAAGTATTTGGGGGCAAGTTTTGTTAATCCAGAAGCAGAACGTAATGCCGAACAACTTCACGAGCAGATGCTTGAAGTTTATAATTCCTCCGAAACCATAAACGATTTCTATGTGGAGTGGAAGGCTCTTAACCCCAATATGAGAAATCAGTTGAATATTTTGGAAATTGTAATGCATGGTTTTTCGCAAATCGACCTCAATGCAGACAACGGTCGGTATCTTAATGCAGTAATGCAAACGATTAACACAAGTGCATTATCCCCAAACGAAAAACAATCTCTGCGAACTGGGATTTCCATTGGTCATGCCAGTGCCATCTTGTGGTCTCGTCAATTCTTTTCTTCCAAGCATGTTGAAGCTGCAAATGTCGTAGATAATGCCTTGGAATAAATGGCGATTGTTGAGGCATATTTTAAGTGAATCGGTGCTCCAAAAGTAATGGAGTGCCGATTCTTTGCGCCTTGATATGGGGGCGTAAAAATTATATAAGTGTTTCTAAAAACTAAGTGCCGAATAATTTGAATTAAGTGCCGATTAAAATAAACTAAGTACCGATTTGTTTTTCAAAATAGGCTTGCAGTGTAAACAGCATCTGATAAAATTTTTTATAATAGGAACGAGGTACTGACAATTAAGGGTATCTTTGCAGGAAAAATAAAGCTACTATGTACAAGATTCTTATTTTATTCTTCAACGCCTCTTTACTTTTGCTCTTGGTGTGTTGCAGTAGCCCTGAGATGCGTAAGTTAGAGCAGTTGGAGCAATATGCAGATGTTAATCCCAGTGGTGTGTTGGCAGCTCTTGACAGTATGGACATCTCTGACGGTTCCCGTGCCGAGCAAGCCTTATATGCTCTGTTGTATTCCCAAGCGCAGTACAAGTGTTACATAGCGGCACAGAGCGATTCCCTAATTCGCATCGCTTCCGACTATTATGAAGATTCGAAAGAGGTGCGTCGCCGTATGCTTGCGCATTACTATCTTGCGTGTGTGCAGTATGAAATAGGTAATTATGGACAAAGTATTATTTCTGCCTCAAAGGC
>JAGBYW010000052.1 GCA_017628555.1 Bacteroidaceae bacterium
AGCTACCGAAGATGACATCACTGCCTTGGTGGAACAGCTTAAAGCTTATGTGGATAACGGAATTACCAAGATTATCGTAACAGGTAGCCAACCGGCGAAGCTTCTTACGGACGGATATCTTATTCCGGTGGTATCCCTTGCTTTTGAGCGACTAACTTATGCTTATCAGAACGAAAAAAATGACAGCTATTGGGGTACAGTTGATTTGATTTGTCAAGATGTTAAGGAAATTGTAGAATATGAATTCTATTGTTGTGATGTACTTAAAAGCATCACTCTCCCCAATGTAACAACCGTAGGTGATAGAGGCTTTTGGGCTTGCTATTATTTGGAGACATTGACATTCGGTTCGGTGGTTACTGCCATTAACGACAACAGTGGAGAGGTGTTTTACGACCTAGGATACAAAATTGACGGATGTAACCTTGTCCTTAACTGCGGACAAATGCATACCGAAGATACATACAAGCCAGATCTCGAAAACAACGTGTGGTTCAAATCAAGCTGGGGCGGCGATGTGACTTGGAAGAGCATCACGCTGACTCATGGCAAAGCCATCCCCGGCAGTTATGAAAACATAGGCCCAGAAGGCCACACCTGCATCTGTTCAGTCTGTTATGCTACTGTAACAGAAGCCCACAGCGGTGAGGCCACCTGCACACACCGTGCAGAGTGTGAACACTGTTTGGCCGAATTCGGCGATATTGACCCCGACAATCACAATTACCACGGCAGTATCTGCATCGACTGCGGACACTTTGATGCCGATGCCGCCGAGGTGGAAATCTACGACGGCTATTACAGCAGGGTCATTATAGCTGATGATTACGACGTGGAAAAACTTACCTACTACCGCGAGCTGCCCAACACCGAATGGAACTCGCTGTATGTGCCCTTCGAGATTGAGGTGACCGATGAGCTGCTGGAGGACTATGAGGTGGCCTACATGAACAATATGCATACCTATGACACCGACGACGACGGCAGCATCGATCAGATGGAGATGGAAATCATCAAGATAAAATACGGTACACTAAAGGCGAATTACCCTTACTTCATCCGTGCAAAGAATACTGAAGCAATGGATATGAACCTGGTAATCGAGAATGCGTTAGTGGAATCTACAGTAGGAAGAACTGTTTCCTGTCAATCGGTAAGATCAATATTTGAACTTAGAGGCATATACGAACGAATGAGGCAAGTAGACTTTGATGAGATGTATGGCACTCACTATGCCATCTCTACCGAAGGTGGCTGGTGGCAAACCGAAGGACTTAACCCATTCCGTGCATACCTCACCATCATACCACGCTCAGGAACGCCAGTAAATGCTCCTCACATTCGCCGCATCAACATACGCGTGTTGGGCGACGGTGGTACAACGGGTATCGAGGAACTCGGTGGACAAAACGGAACTGTGAACTCTGAAATCTACGACCTTAGCGGACGCCGTGTGATGCTGCCTCAGAAGGGTGGGGTGTATATCGTAGGCGGTAAGAAAATTGTGTATTAACCAATCCCTAATTGAAAGACTATGAAACGAGAATATATCAAACCCCTAACTCGAACTATGGGACTTCACTTAGAGTCCATGCTCGCCGCGAGTACCGACCGTATTCCTGTAGGGGGAAATGAAGTTAAACCTTCTGCCACGAATAAATACAATAGTCCTTGGGATAGTCAGCATTGGGGCGAGTCATCGGGCGATGAATAGTTTCACCGCTAATCCTCCCACTCCAGCTGAATAGACAAAAGCAATAAAGAGAGCTGCCACAGATTGTGTGCAGCTCTCTTGTGTATATAGGGAAGGGGATGTCTCTCTTAATGGAGAATCCTAAACAGAAATATTGCTGTCCGGTAAATATAGATAACTCTTTGTTTGATGGATAGTTGTGCTCATACAAGCCCCCTCATAGATATTCAATCGAAAAAAACGAGAATTTCTATGTTTAAGAGAACACGAATTGCACGAATAACACGAATCTCCATGCGGGATGAATATTTCTTAATCAGAGGCGACTAACACGAATGCCATCCGGATGGTATTCGTGCAATTCGTATGCGATAAGCAAAGATAACATCCCGCAAGGATTGACTTGCGCGACCTTCGGTTCGTGTTATTCGTGAAATTCGTGTTCTCTAAAATAAAGAGACAAATTTTACCGGACAGCAATATAAAACAAAAAAAAGGTGTCGCGTCAAGCATGGCGCGGCACCTTAATTTTATGAGTTTAAGAAGAAGGTTGGGGGAAATGTTAGTTCATTTCATTCTCTTCCTTCATGTCAATTTCTTGTTTATCCTTATCGTAGAACTTGTATTCGAGGAAGGAGAGTTGTTGGTTGGGAATGAGGTGCACTCCGAAGCCGTATTTCAACTTCCAAAGCAATTTACGAGAAAGGAATCCTTTGTTGATGTATGCTTCTACAAATGGATGAATGTGGAGGTAGAACTTCTTTATTTTTAAGCGGTTGACCATCATGTCGATTTTGTTTTCAATCATATCGACAAAAAGGAGACTTGCTTTGATTTTACCTGTTCCACCACACGTAGGACACTCTTCTTCAACATTGATATTCATGGCGGGGCGTACGCGTTGTCGGGTGATTTGCATAAGCCCGAACTTAGAGAGTGGCAGGATGTTATGCTTCGCCCTGTCGTGTTGCATGTTTTCGCACATGCGCTCGTAGAGTTTTTGGCGATTTTCTGCCAATGCCATGTCAATGAAGTCCACCACGATGATACCGCCCATATCGCGCAAACGTAATTGGCGTGCCAATTCGTCGGCAGCTCCAAGGTTGACATCTAACGCGTTCGCTTCTTGTCCGTCGGGGGACTTTGAGCGGTTGCCACTATTGATATCTACAACATGTAGGGCTTCGGTTTGCTCAATAATCATATAGGCGCCGTGCTTGTAGGTGACGGTTCTGCCCAGAGATGATTTGATTTGTTTGGTGACTGAATAATTGTCAAAGATGGGTACCTGACCAGTGTACTTCTTCACGATGCCGGCACTTTCGGGAGAAATGAGCGTCACGTAATCTTTAACCTCGTTATAGACGTGCTCATCGTTGATGATGATGTTCTCATAGGAGGGGTTAAAGAGGTCGCGAATCATTCCGACGGTGCGACTTGTTTCTTCAAATACGCATGCGGGGCATTGCTGTGCTTGACGTGCGCGCGCCACGGTATCTTCCCAGCGCTTCAGCAACACTTTTAATTCTTTTTCGAGTTCGTCAACGCGTTTACCTTCAGCAACGGTGCGGATGATGACACTAAAGTTCTTGGGTTTGATGGAGTGCATCAATTGTTTGAGGCGTGCGCGTTCACTATCGTTCTTGATTTTTGTAGAGACATTGATTTTGTCAGCAAAGGGAATGAGCACCAAGTAGCGTCCAGCAAAAGAGATTTCGCACGTGAGGCGAGGACCTTTTGTGTTAATGGGTTCTTTGACCACTTGCACCAAGATTTCTTGTCCTTGCTTGAGGTGGTCTTGGATTTGACCTTCCTTTTCAAGAAGAGGACCTGCTTGGATGCGTGAGATTTGAGGGTTGTGCTTCCCAGCGCGCAGGATGTCTGTAAATTTTTCAAGCGCTCGGTAGTGTGTTCCAAGGTCGAGGTAATGGAGAAAGGCGTCTTTCTCGTGTCCCACATTCACGAAGCATGCATTGAGTCCTGGCATGATTTTTCGAACCTTCGCCAGGTAGATGTTTCCAACGGCAAAATTCTCTTCGCGACCCTCTTGTTGGAATTCCACGAGTTTTTGGTCTTCAAGAAGGGCGATAGAAATTTCTTTCGGTTGGACATCCACAATAACTTCGCTTTTCATTGTGTGTCGTTAGGTTTATTGATTGGCGGCTTGAGAGGGGGGAGAGGGATATATTTTATAGAAGTAATAGAGGTTATAGATACTATAGATGCTATATAATCTATAGAAACTATAAATATCACCGCGTTTTTCCCTTTGTGAAGCGCCTATCATTTAATACAAGTAAGAACAAACCTGAACACCCGTAGAGATTATCAAGTTTGTTCTTAAATCCTTAGACAAGCAAATGTTTACTTGCTCTTATGTCTGTTCTTGCGTAATCTTTTTTTACGCTTGTGAGTAGACATTTTGTGTCTTTTTTTCTTCTTTCCGTTAGGCATAGTAGTAGTAGTTAAAATGAGTGAATATATTCCTTATTACTTAATATCCTCCATGAAAGTCTTCGCGGGCTTGAATGCGGGGATGTTGTGCTCGGGGATGATGATAGTCGTATTCTTAGAGATGTTACGAGCTGTCTTCTGAGCGCGCTTCTTCAAAATGAAGCTACCGAAACCGCGGAGATAAACGTTTTCTCCTTCTGCGAGCGAGCCCTTTACGCTTGCCATGAAAGCTTCCACTGTAGTGAGGATTGTAGCTTTGTCGATACCAGTCTTCTGCTGGATATCGCTTACGATGTCTGCCTTAGTCATCTTTAGGTTCTTCTTTTATAGTTTGTTATAAGTCTAGATGCTTGTTTTGTTTAAGCGAGTGCAAAATTATACTTTTTACTTGATAAGAAGAAATCTTTTGCAGATTATTTTTTTAGTTTTCAACGAACTACGCTATTTGGACCTCAAAAAAGTGCTTTTTATTGCGCTACAGGTATCTTATTGATGCGGTTGATGTGGCGTCCGCCTTCAAATTCTGTGTTCAAGAATTCGTCCATAATTTCCTTTGCGGTGTCCGTATCGATGTAGCGACCGGGCATTACGAGTACGTTCGCATCGTTGTGGAGGCGTGTCATGTGGGCGATTTCGGGAATCCAAACAAGAGCCGCACGAACGTGAGCGTGCTTGTTGAGCGTCATAGAGATACCTTCACCGCTACCGCAGATGGCAATACCCTTGCTTACTTCACCGTCCTTCATGCCAAAGGCAAGGGCGTGAGCAAAGTCGGGATAGTCGCATGATGCTTCGTTATCCGTGCCGTAATCCTTGTAAGCAATGCCCTTAGCGTCAAGATATTGCTTTACATATTGCTTGAGTTCATAACCCGCGTGGTCACTTGCAAGTCCAATAATAGTAGTCATATTCTCTAAGGTTTTGAGGTTCGGAGGTTCTGATGTTCAGAAGTTCTGATGTTCAGAGGTCCGAGGATTATTCTGCCAAGAATTTCTTAATTTCTTCGCGCATGTTTGCAGGTGTGAAACCTAACTTTTCGTCGAGCACCTTGAAGGGAGCTGAGAAACCGAAGCTTTCAAGACCGTAAACCTTACCCTGTGCGCCCACAAGACCTTGGAATGTCACGGGGAGACCAGCGGTGAGGGCGAAAATCTTCTTGTCTGAGGGGAGAATCTGTTCTTGATATTCCTTGCTTTGACGGCGGAAGAGTCCTTCACTGGGGCAACTTACTACGCGAGCGGTGATGCCGTCTTCCTTCAAGAGGTAAGATGCTTCTGCCAATGTAGAAACTTCAGAACCGCTACCTACGAGGATTACGTCGGGATTTTCAGCTTCAACTACGTTGTAAGCACCGAAGCGCACCTGAGAGTAATCGGTAGTTGCGGGAAGGTCGTTGACATTCTGACGGCTGAAAATGAGCGCAGTAGGAGTGCTCATGTTTTCCATCGCAATGCGCCAGCATTCAGTTGTTGCGTGACCATCGCAAGGACGGAATACGCGTACTGAATCCAAACCGCTATGGTTGCGGAGTTTTTCCATGAGGCGGATTTGTGCTTCCTGTTCAACGGGTTCGTGAGTAGGACCGTCTTCACCTACGCGGAAGGCGTCGTGACTCCATACGAACTTCACGGGGAGTTCCATGAGGGCAGCCATACGGATAGCGGGCTTCATGTAGTCAGAGAATACGAAGAACGTACCCATAGCCGTGATGATACCGCCGTGGAGGGTCATACCGATACATACGCAAGCCATTGTCAATTCAGACACACCTGCTTGGAAGAAACCACCTGCGAAGTTGTCGCGTGTGATAACCGTTGTGTGCTTCAAGAAACCGTCTGTCTTATCAGAGTTGCAGAGGTCAGCACTTGACACGATCATGTTCTTCACGTGCTTTGAGAGCATGCTCAAGCAAGTGGCAGAAGCATTACGTGTGGGCGCATTCTTTGCCTGCTCGATTTCGCCCCAGGGGAGTTCGGGGAGTTTGCCGGCAAACCAATCCTTGAGTTCTGCCGCCTTTTCAGCATTTGCAGAAGCCCATGCTTGCTCTTCAGCACGACGAGCGGCAACAATTTGCTTCAACTCTTCCTTGCGTGCGGCATAGAGTGCTGCTGATTCTTCCCAAATGTGGAAGGGATCAGCGGGATCAGCGCCGAGGTTCTTAACTGTATTTACATATGCGTCGCCACCGAGGGGAGCACCGTGAGTGGCGCAATTGCATTCATATGAACTATTATCTGCCTTGCGAGCACCCTTACCCATTACGCAATGACCGATAATGAGGGTGGGGCGCTTTTCTTCTTCGTTAGCGGCCTTGAGCGCAGCACGAATTTGGTCGGCATCATTACCGTCAATTTCGAGTACGTTCCAACCCCAAGCCTTGTACTTTGCACCTGTGTCTTCCGTGATGACGTCGGCGGTGGGTGTAGAAAGCTGGATGTCGTTAGCGTCGAAGAACATGATGAGGTTGTCCAAACCTAAGTGACCAGCCACGCGACCTGCGCCCTGGCTCACTTCTTCCTGAACGCCACCGTCAGAGATGTAAGCGTAAATCTTTTCCTTCTTAAATCCGGGGTTGCCCGTGCGTGCATAAAGCGCCTTAGCGGCAATAGCAGCACCTACGGCATACGTATGACCTTGACCCAAGGGACCGCTGGTGTTTTCAATACCTCTGCTGAAGTTCTTTTCAGGGTGACCAGGAGTGGGAGAACCCCATTGACGGAAACTCTTCAATTCATCGATTGAGAAATTGCCAATCATCGCCAACTGTGCGTAGAGCATGGGCGACATGTGACCGGGGTCGAGGAAGAAGCGGTCGCGACATTCCCAAGTGGGGCACTCGGGGTCGAATGTGAGAAACTCAGAGTAAAGAACATTGATGAAATCGGCTCCACCCATAGCACCACCGGGGTGACCAGACTTTGCCTTTTCTACCATTGATACCGCCAACACTCTGATATTGTCGGCTACGCGGTTCATGAGTTCTTTTGAATGTTCCATTTTGTAACGTTGGAAATTTTGATAAATGCCCAAGGGCTGTTAGTTCATATTTTCGGCAAAAGTACGCTTTTATTTTAAGATGGCAAAGATAAAATCTATAAGAAGTTAACCATCGTTAAAAAATATATACCTTGTAACGCGCTAAAATCTACGATTGAGATGTGTAGTGCTAAAATTGAAGGTTTGCTTCCATCCAAGTGCAACTGATGAATTCGCCACTTTCTCTGTGTTATTGAGTAAAAAGTTTTCAGTTTTGCGTACTTGCGGATTCATATTTCAATGTGTCGGTGATAAAGTCCTCCAGTGATAATTCGGTGGTCATTCCAATCTTTTGGCGGAAGCGGTGGCGAAGCATGAGTACGCTTCGTGGGGCTATCGCCAGGAGTTCAGAAATTTGCTTGTTGTCTTGTTTGAGAACGATAAGCATGGAGAGAAGCTCTTCGCGGCGCGTGATGGAGGGAACTTTTTCGCGGAGACGGGGAAGAAAGAGCGGGTAGAGAATTTCGAAGCATTGGCGGAACTTGGATTCACCATCCGTTTGAAGTACGGTAGGGGTGAGGGTTTCAAGTTCTTGACGTTTGTCTTTGTCGTCAAGGAGGTCCTTGATTTCTTGCGCTCTGATTTCCTTCTCAGCGTTCGATTGCTTGAGTTGCTCTACCAGCGAAGATAATTTTTCATCCGCTTGCTTCATTTGTATGACATGCTGTTTGCGTTGTTTTATGAAGAGCACCGCTATAACCGCAATGATGATTATAGTAACGGCAAGGCAGCATAGGAATAGAAGCAGTTGGTTTGTTTGTTGGAGCTGGACGAGTTTTAACTCTTGTTGTTCTTGCTCTACTTGTAAATTAACGATGCTCCTAATGATGTTGAGGTTCAGCTTCTTTTCCTTAAATGCGTGGCGCTCCTGAAGCATCAGT
Source organism: Bacteroidaceae bacterium (assembly GCA_017628555.1). Taxonomy (GTDB): domain Bacteria; phylum Bacteroidota; class Bacteroidia; order Bacteroidales; family Bacteroidaceae; genus Alloprevotella. Next base: position 8,065 of record JAGBYW010000052.1, read on the forward strand.
TGTGTGTATTGCTCAACTTTCTTATAATTCTTATTTTTAATATAATGGTTAAGAATCGGTTGGTAGTCGATACGGATATAGGTGGCTGCATCGCCTGGAGTGAGCAATACGAACAAACTGTCCAACATGGGTTCGGCTAACCTCAAATCCCCGTTCTTCAAATAAGTCTGTGCTAATTGGTGGTAAGCCTTTGCACGAGTCAAGGTGGTGCCCTGACGGACAACTTCCTGTAATTCTTGGATACCTGTTGAGAGATTTTCGCCCCCGAGTTCGGTTAGGTGCGTGCCATGCAATAAATTGACATCTACCATGCCGCTATTGTAGGGTAGGGATTGGCAAAGTTGTCGTGCTCGTTCGGTATATACCGATACAGAATCTATTTCTCCCAATTGAAGCATCACCCTCCCCTTATTAATATATGTTTGTGTTGATACCATGGGGTTTTTCGTGGTCATGGTATTCTCTACACATAGCGCTTCAGAAGCATACGAGTTGGCATATTCAGGGACATTCCAATACAAGAAAAGGTCAATCAATGCGTGAAGACTATTGAGCTCTCCCAGTTTGTCTCCCTTGCCTTCGGCTTCCTCTTTGCTTTGTTGAAAGAGGGTTAAGGCTTTGTTGAGATGTCCGTTTCGCTTGTAGAGTGCTCCCAACATGGCGGTCACCCATTGTTTTCCCGAAGTGTTTTTACACAAATCTGCTTGGCGTAAAGCCTCTTCGCACCAGTTGATAACTTCATTCTGATAGTTCGGATTGCTATAAAACACCGCCGCCGCATACGCATAATCGCGGAAATAGCGCTCGGGGGTTGCTTGGTTAAGGGGGAGGGTTAGGGCTTTAAGCATGGTCTCTTCCGCCTCCTTCATGTTTTCTGTGCGCGACAAAGCGTACCCCAACACGGAGTAGTAATCTCTCAAGCATTGGTGTTGTAAAACCGGTGATGTCTTAAACACTTCCTGCAGGGCAATGACACACGCTTCAGGATCACCCTTGCTTTGGTAGGTGTTCATCAGTTGCATCAAGGCCTCGGTGTGAAGCGTTTGTTGTTGCTCGTCAAAATCCTTCTCATCTACGGGTAGCGTCAAGAAGTTTTGAAAGGTAGCTATGGCATCGTCAAACTTGCCTTCGCGTTGTAAAGTTCTTGCTTGTTGGTAAAGACTTTCATTCGCGAAACAAGCACAGCATGTCCATGTCGCCAAGAGGCATAAAACGATTCTTTTGCTCCAAAAATGGGTGCTCATTTTTTTGTGGTTGTTTTGTGATATTGTGCAAAACTTATAAATCAAGACATTTGATAGGGACAAAATCTTGTAAACACACTGCTGATATTTGTTAATCTTTCGTGTTACATACTGCAAATTTATGTAAATTCTATGTGGTTAGTCATGTTTTGTCTGTTTACATTTATGTTTACATTTCCTACTTTTGGGTATAAATATCTGCAATATAGGTTAAAATGTAGGATTTTGATATTTTAAGGGGTAAAAATCTCAGAGTAAATTTGTGAAAAATATGAAAAGGATGGGTGAGATGTTGTAACAATCTACTCAAGAAGCGTAGTCGATGCTGTGAACGTATTGACGAGGAAAAGTTGTATAAACAGTCTTTATTATTCGTTAAATCGAGATACATCAATCCACTTAATAAAATAGTAATATGAAAAATTTGAAAATGTTCGTGATGGCTCTGATGGCCATTCTTATGAGTGTCAGTTTCGTTGCATGTGATTCTGATGATGACAACACTGCTACCCCCGTAAGTTTGAAGGGTAGATGGTATAGCAAAACAGAATCGCTCAGAGACCTTTTGATTATTAACGAAGACAATAGTGTTGTAGCTTATAGAGTTTACAACTATGAATCTCATGAAGATATTCATGGCGTTCTTACGGTAAATGGTACTAACTTGAGCATCTCTTTTGAAGACGGCAATCGTGTGTCTGGTACTTTCGCGATTACCGAAAACACGCTGAGCATCAATACTTCTAATGGCGTCTATACCTACTCAAGATTGGCTGATGAAACCAATTTGGTGGGTAATTGGAATTATTCTAACATTACGTTTAGCGCAAAACCCGTGAAGGATGAAATTGTGATTCCTGGTGGCACTATCAACGGACAAGTTGTGCCTCCCACAATCATGCAGACATCACAACTCAGTGGTGAATTTATTAAATATGCCGCACAACGTTATTTCCGTAATGTTGAATTTAAGAATGATGGTACATTTACCTACGATGTGTTGACGAACGGTGAAGATTATCCCATGACAAAGAATTATGCTATTGATGGGTTGTATTTGACCGTTAGTGGCGAAACAGCTGAGCATGAGATTGAATCAACATTTAAGGTGTTGCAGAGTAAAGACAAGAACACCGTTTACTTCGTGTTCGACAAAGAAGACGTAGCAAATATGTTCATCGGTTATGCCCTCATGTTGTTTGAAGGCGGTGTTGCTCCCGAAGTAACAGACGAAGCATTGGAAGATTATAAAAAAGCATTTACAGAAGCCTTTGATTATTATAGCGTAGAGTTCATCATCACTCGTGCGGAGTAAGTTCAAAGTTACTCGCCAGTCACTCACTCTCTTATGATAACAAGGGGAAAATCCCCCATGCTTATATCAACACTATTATTAACAACTTAAACTCATTAAATTATGAAGCGTACATTCAAAGCTGCAGCTGCAGTACTTGCATGCGCAATGGTAACAAGCTGTGCAACAGTTTCAAATCCTGTTACAGTTACAACTAACCCCTTCGGCACAAAGTGTGGTGTTGCTGAAAGCACTATCTACTTGGGTACTTGGAGTTCTAAGGGCGAAGAAAACGGTATCGATAAAGCTGCTAAGCAGGCTGGTATCACAAAGATCTCTCACGTAGATTCTTACACAAAGAGCTACTTCTGGGGTATCGTAGTGAAGCAGACAACCAAGGTTTACGGTGAATAATCGTTAAACGCAAGTTCTGCTTTTAAGACTTAAGAACAAAGGGGTGTGATTTTGCCCCTCTGTTCTTTTGTCAATTTTTAGACGGAAGAAAAAGAGTATAAAAGTTTGTTAATGAAAAGATAATGTTGTTTTGATGACTATGTGTTGATGAGTTGATGCAGGGATATATTCATGGATTTCAGTCATTTTGAGGCCCAAAAGCCGTAATTTCCTTGGCGCAATGAGCCGATTAACGTAATTTTTCATGCTTAAAGTGATATAATATTTTAAGAATCACCAAACACAACATAAAATAAAGAATGTCTAAGAAAAAAAAGAAGAGTTCTGAGGAACTCAAACCCATAAATCCGCCCTACGAAAAGTGCTTAAATTGCGGTGCAGAGTTGAAGGGTAAATATTGCTATGCCTGCGGTCAGGAGGCTATAGGAAAGGTGCCCAGCATCTGGAAGTTTATCATGGTGTATATCAACCATACGTTCGTGTGGGACCCCCGTTTCTTCCGCACACTCAAACTCTTGGTGCTGAAGCCCGGGCAGTTGACAAACGACTATTTTGAGGGAAAGCACCACTCGCAGGAGCACCCCATCAAGCTCAACATGTTCCTGCTCTTCGTGTTCATCACGATGTTTGTGTTCTTCTCAAGTCCTGATAAATTGAGTCATTCGGTAGAAGACCTTGCGAAGCAAGAATTGAAGGCGCCAAGTTTATTGATGGACGCCTATGTTGAAGATGAGGCGAATGTGGAGAAAATAAAGACAAGTCCTTGCGACACCATTGTGTTACACGCTCCTTTGGCGCTTGCCAAGGAACATGCTCTGGTGCTTACAAACCTCGAGACGATGAAGGATACGAAGGGCGAGGGTACTGACCAGTGGAAGGCTGTGGTGCCCCGTGTGCTGATTGATGACCGCATTCTTGTGAGCGATGCCGATGGTAGTTATCATTTTAATGCTGATGAGGTTACGAA
>JAGBYW010000053.1 GCA_017628555.1 Bacteroidaceae bacterium
AAAATATGTTACTAATAATTTTCACTCTTTCAAACCTTTGGTTTTCAGTGATTTACAAGACGCCTATTTTTAACCCCTAAATCGGTCATTTGACACTACGGAAGGACACTGAAATTTGTGTTGAACAGAAGAACATAGGGGGGCTAGTAGTAGTGTGGAGTGAGGAGTGAGGAGTGCCATGCGGGATGTTAGCTTGACCTGTACGGACGCACGGTTCGTGCGTCCTAAATACATACGAGGGCACGATTGGGTGCTCGCGAAAAATTCCTATTGATGAGGACGCACGAGCCGTGCGTCCGTACCAGTCAAGTGAATTTTCCGCATGGCATTGTCCCGCATGGTATACATACGAGGGCACGATTGGCTGCTCGCGAAATATTCCCATTGATGAGGACGCACGAGCCGTGCGTCCGTACCAGTCAAGTGAATTTTCCGCATGGCATTGTCCCGCATGGTATTACTCACAACTCACTCCGCGCTTGTCTGAGACGTGAGACATATCTCCGCAGGGATTCTGTGCATTCCGTGGATTCTGTGTGAAAAATTCTCTCACGCGAAGGCGCAAAGGACGCGGAGCTATATGTGCTTTTGTTCTTGTGTCTAAAATGTAACCATTCTATTCATTGCCAACTAACCATTCCCAGACTGGAATGACCTGAATGGTATAGCAGTTACGCTCTATAACTCCACGCTCATTATTGGTAATGAGATATATGTTTGAGCAGCTCGTTGCTTTCGCAGCTGCTATACAACCTCGAATTTCTCGAGTCTTTGTTTTATCATTTGAAATGTCATAACTTACTTGATACACCGCAAGGGTTTTGTTTCCATCGCAGACAACGAAATCGGCTTCCGCCATTCTGTTCTGAAAAAAGTAAATATCATAATCGGCTCTTGACTTTCTACGCAGCAACTCCAGATAGACTATCGTTTCTAATCGCCACCCTAAATTTTCACCCGAAAAGGCATTTTCTCTTTTATCCATAAATGCCACATCTATAGCATACGCCTTTTCACCTGTAGTTCGCTCGCGACTCTTGGCAGAATATTTGTTGATGGTAGAAATCAGATAGGTCTGATTCAAATACATTAGGTAATTAGCCAAGGTGCGTTCGTTTTTTATACCTACAATATTTTGGAGTGCTGACTTTGCTATGAGGGTTGGACTTTCATTCAAAACATGATGCGCTAACCGCTTGAGGGCATCTATACCACGAATGTTGTAACGATTCTTGATGTCCTGCGCTATGACATTATCAATCAATGTGCCTATATACTCCTTAGGATTTTCTATTCCTGTTATCAATTCTGGGAACCCTCCTTGTTGGAAGTATTCCTCATAGGCTCTTGAGAGGAGTCCCTTATTCTTTGTTGTCAAGCGCGAATAATCTATATCCTTTATAACACACCAATCCTTGAATGAGAAGGGGAACAACTCTATTTTGTGGTGACGCCCCGTAAGATGTGTTGCAAGTTCTGAACTAAGCAGTTTGGCGTTACTCCCTGTAATGAGAATATGTAGTTTCTGCCTAAGCAGACGATTGACAAACAAGGGCCAAGCGTCTATATTCTGTATCTCGTCGAGGAAGAGGTAGTCAAAGTCGCCATATATTTTATACAACACTTGAAGCACATCATCCAAGTCGGAGGATTCTAATTTATCCAATCGCTCGTCATCAAAATTGACGTACGCAAAATGAACTCCTGCCTTCATAAGTGCGTTGAAGCAGAGGGTAGACTTACCACTTCGGCGCACGCCAATAACCACCTGCGCCAATTTGCTTTGAAGATTGATAAAATCTTCCTCTGGACGATGTATCAACACTTCATCCTTAAGCGCCTGAAGTTCATCTTGTTGCTCCAGCAACACCTTTTCTATATCTGTCTGTTTCATAGCAATAATTCATCCATTTATCACAGTGCAAATATACACTTATTTTTGTTCTAATACGGTTATTTGACAGGTTTTTACAAATCCTAATACAGTTATTTAACAGATTTGGGGGAATACTAATATAGTTATTGGACAGATTTGCACATGGAATGATACAGAGTTTTTTTAGACAGAAGAACATAAGGACATATTTTTCTCACGCAGACGAGCGCGGAAATTTATTGGCACACGGAATACACGGAAGGACACAGAACTTTTGACAGAAGAACATAAGAACATGTTTCTATCACGCAGACGGGCGCGGAAAACTTTGCGATACTTTGCGCCTTTGCGTGAGAATGAACAACACTGTCTGTGAAAGTCTGTGATGTCTGCGTGAGACAATAACGCACCGCAAGGATTCTGTGCATTCCGTGTATTCCGTGTGAAAAATTCTCTCACGATAAGGCGCAAAGGGCGCGGAGCTATATGTGCTTTTGTTCTTATGTCTAAAATATTTTCACACAGACTTGTCTTGGACAGAAGAACATAAGGACATGTTTTTGTCACGCAAAAGCGCAAAGGGCGCGAAGGGGTTCCCTTATAAACAGGGGGAGGGCGCCTGCGGGAGACAAAAAAATCCGCGGTCTGTGGGGGAGACGGCGGATTCTTTTTATTTGTCTGTGAACTCTGCGATGTAGTTGCGGAGGGTGTCTTTGACGCTGGCTTCGAGGAGGGAGATGCGGTCTTGCTGGCGCTGGCGGTGCCACTCATCGAGGGTGTAGCTTTTCTTGAGGAGGTCGTCGTACATTTGGAAGAGGGGGATTTCGAAGGGTGCCACCTCGGGGTACGTGGGTTTCTCTACTTGAACTACGTCTACGCGGACTACGCCGGCATGAATCATGTCGAGTTGCTCGGCTGCGGCACGTGAGAGGTCAATGACGCGCCCGTCGATGAAGGGACCGCGGTCGTTGACGCGCACGATGACTTCGCGTCCGTTTTTCTTGTTCTTTACTTTAAGGTAGGTGCCAAAGGGCAGGGTGCGGTGTGCACAGGTCAGACTGTCTTGACGGAAGATTTCTCCGTTGCTGGTGAGTCTGCCATCGAAAAAGTCGGCGTAGTAACTGGCCTTTCCCTGCGTCTTATAGTTTCGGGCAAGGGTGGCAGTTGTTCCGACGAGCAGGAGGGTTAGTATGAGTCCTGCTTTGAGGATTGTTTTCAGCATTCGATTCAGTTTACCACGGGGGAAACAATCTGGGATTGTTGATTACTTACAGCAGTTGGGCAGAAGGGGCTGTTGCTGCTGCTTGGAATCGGTGGGGGAACAAAGGGCTCTAAGGACTTTAAGGTCTTTAGGGTCTGTAAGGTCTTTAACGTCAGACGGGTGTGTCGCGTTTGGTGTAGACTATTCCCTACTCCTCCGTGAGGTTTGCAGGTGCAAAGGTACGACTTTCGGCAGGGGGCGACAAAAAAAAGGGGTTCATAATGAGGTTTTTAACTTTTTGAAAGGGAATAAGGGGGTGGTTTGCGGGGTGGAGGTGGCAAATGGGGGTGAGGAGAGGTTGCGGAGGGCTTGACTGGTAGTTAATTTGCTCACGGATTTTTTGACAGAAGAACAGAAGGACATATTTTTGCACGCGGACGACGCAGAAATTTATTGGCACACGGAACTGAAAGTCGCTGTCCGAACTTGTGAGGGGAAAGCAATACACGGAAGGACACAGATTTTTTTTAGACAGAAGAACAAAAGAACTTATTTTTTCTCTCACGCAAAGGCGCAAAGGACGCGGAACTATTTGTTCTTTTGTTCTTATGTCAAAAAAGTTTACCGGACACAAACAAAAAAATCCACCCGCGGGGAGCGGATGGATTTTTATTTGGGAGAAGTGGTTTATTCTTCTGTTTCTTCGCTGGGAACTGTTACTTCGAGACCGTAACCGAAGACTACGACACCGAAGCTTGTTTCGCCTGAGAATGAACTGTTGTAGTCAGCTGTGCTTACGATGTAAACGTAAGATTCGCCCCAGTATTCCATAGGAATGTCGAACTTCATGGGTTCCTTAGAAGAAGTTTCCTGGTTTGTAGCATAGAGTTCCTGTGCCTTACCAGTGCCCTTTGAAGAACCGATCTTAGTTGCGTTCTGGAGGTCAGCAGCTGTTTCAATAGGTTCGTGAGAAACGTAAACGTCGAAGTGACCGGGGTAAGTTGTTTCACCGAAGTACATTTCAATCATTGTTACGTCAAACCATACCTTGGGGAAGAACATATCGGTGAAGTCGAACTTGAAACCAGCTGCGTTCATTACGCCATAAGTAGCGAGTGAACCTGAGAGTGTGTTGAACAACTTCACGGGGTCGAACACTGTAGAAGCTACACCGTAAAATTCCTGACCGTAGAGGGCAGCCATGCTTACAGTTGTAAAACCTGAAGCTGAAGCGTGAGTTGCACCGAGCATAGCGCGGTAGGGCAAGTAAGCGTCTGCTTCAGCAGCTGTAGCAAAGCTCCAGTAACCCTGCTGAGAACCCCAAGCGTCGCCGTTAGTTGTAAATTCCTTAGTTTCACCATAAGCTACAGAAACACCGTCGCTTACGAATGTGCGGTAGTAATAGTGAGTCTTGTCAGTCAAACCTGTTACAGCAAAAGTCTTAGATGTTGTAGCGAGGTCGGCTTCCATCTTGATGCTACCAGCAAGTGTGGGTTCTGCACTTGTACTTACAAGCACACCCCAGTTAGTAGCAGCTGCGCCTTCAACGGGTGTAATCGAAGCAGCGATGAGGGCTGATTCACCAAAAGCGTCAGCGTCACCTGTAGTTGCTTCGGGGAGCACACCTGCAGCCGCGATGGGTGCATCGTATTCTGCCTTGGTGAAATCTTCGTCACAAGCAACGAATCCCATAGTCAAGACACCCAACGCAAGTGTTTTGAAAATATTAAGTTTCATACTTTGTTATCTAGTTTATTAGGGATGTGCGCCACGAGGGTGACACACATCACCTACTATTAGTTTTGTTTACTTTTCGCTCCAGTCAATAATCTTATCAGCTACTGGATCCTGGTTACCTTCTTCACCAATTACGTTCTGGTCGTCTTCAGTGATGTTTTCGTTTTCCTGGATTTCGCGGAGGGGCAACTGGTAACGCCAAGCGTAGTGATACCAAGGCACGAAACCATTCTGGAGGTGGATAGGCCATGCAGAGGGGTGGTCGTTAGTACCTTCGTAACCGCGGTCCATATCAAACTGCCAACGACGGTGGTCGAAGTAAGAGAAACCTTCACCCCAGAGTTCTACGCGACGCTGGTTCTGAACAACATCGATAGTTGCGCGCTTGATTTCCCATTCGCCTTCTGTGAGACGGTTGCTCATGAACTCTGTGAGGAGTGTGTAAGCTTCATCAGCGCGACCGAGGCGTACGAGAGCTTCTGCTTCTGTGAGGTACATTTCAGAAGAACGCATGTAGATGAAGTCACCGAGGAAGTCTTCTGCGCCTTCTGCCTTAAACTTCAAGTTACCGTAAGCGGGAATGTCCCAACCTTCGCAGGGATAAGTTTCACCGGGAGCAACGTAGAGGTACTTACGTACGTCGTTTTCAGGAATTGAGTTGTAGAGCTTAGCGTCGATGAGCTGGAACGCACCAACCTGACCGCCGTAACCGAAGTACTGAGCGCACATCCAAGACTGGAATGAAGCGTAAATCATAGAAGTAGATGTTGTGATGTCAACACCCCACATGATTTCAGAGTTAGTTACATCCTGGTAGTTGTAGTTGAACGCTTCGTCAACATTCATCAAGGGATAAGCAGCGCGAGCAGCCTGAGCCATTTCGATAGCCTTTGTCCACTTGTGCATTACGAGGTAAACACGTGAAAGGATACCCTGAGCAACGCTCTTGTCAACCTGAGTCTTAGTAGAGCGCTTCCAACCGTCGAGAAGGTCGATAGCAGTTGTCAAGTCCTTTACAATCTGGTCGTAAACCTGCTGTACAGTTGCACGACTCTGAATGCTACCTTCTGCATCAGTAAGGAGGAGGGGTACACAAGGCTTATTCTGAGAAGTAGCGTATGTGTCCTGATAGAACTGAGCGAGGTAGAAGTAAGAAAGACCGCGGAGGGCGAGCGCCTGACCGAGCATTGCCTTACCTTCAGTAGTTGCAGTTTCAGGGTCAATCATGGGTACGATTTCGTTAGTACCCTTGATGACTGTATAGAAGATCTGCCAGGGCCATGAAGAACGAATGTATTCCTGACCGTAGTATTCGAGCTGCTTGTCGAAGTGCCAGGGGTCACCGTCCATGTAGAGGCTGACGTCGTTAGAGGTATTGTTTGAAAGCATCATGACACCACAGAGACCACGGTCCATGTGACCATTGATGTTATCAGCACCCGTACCGCTCATGAAGCTCAAGTTGGCATAAACACCATCGAGCTGCGAACCAAGAACGCCCTGAGGGTCGTCTTGTGCTGCATTGGCGATCTCTTCAGAGGTAGCTGCCCCAGAATACTGAGGTTCGAGGAAGCTGTCACCACAAGCGGTGAGCGTACCTGCGAGGAGCACCGTGCTAAGATATTTAGTAATTTTCATTGTTGTCTATGTTTCTTGTTAAAGAATTGTGTTGGTAAATCTTAGAATGCTACGCTAACACCGAATGATACGGTACGCATTGCAGAGTAAGAGTCGCTGCTTGTAGCACCAGAGAGGCTCTGACGGGGGTCGAGACCGAAGCGCTTAGAACCGAGGAAGAGGTTGTCACCTACAGCATAAACGCGGAGTGATTCGATACCTGAGAACTTCTTCAACCATGCCTTGGGCACTGTGTAACCGAGCTGTACGTTCTTCAAAGAGAAGTAGTCAGACTTCGTCAAGAAGCGGTCGTTAGTAACACCACCAGTCATGTTCATATTAGCATTTTCAAGACGGGGAACATCAGTGATGTCGCCGGGCTTCTGCCAACGCTTGAACATATCGATGTGGAAGTTAGAACCAGCGTTTGAACCCATCAAACCAGCGTAAGTACCGTCGTAGCAGTAACCACCAACCTGGAATGCAGTAGCGATAGAGAGGTCGAAACCAAACGCTTCAATAGTTGTGCTGAGACCACCATATACATCGGGCAAAGAAGACTTGCCGAGTTCGTACTTAGTAGCAGAAGAACCGTTAGTAGTTGTAGTAGTTTCAGTGTAGTTGTAATACTGCTTGTTGCCGTTAGCATCGAGGATGGGGTTGCCTTCTGCGTCGCTAACTACGCCAGTCTTTTCTACATCGAGGTAATACAACGCATTACCATTCTGAGGATCTACACCAGCATACTTAACCATGTAGAAGTCGTAGAGGCTACCACCCACCTTACGCCAGTAGCTACCGCTCTGGTAACCTGTGGGATCCTTACCGGGTTCGAGTTCGTTGATAGTGTTCTTGTAGTGAGTCAAGTTCAAAGAAGCAGTCCAGTTGAAGTTCTTCTTCTTAGCGAGTACACCAGTCAAAGTCAATTCAACACCTTCGTTCTGCATTTCCATACCGTTGTCTGCGATAGTTGAGGGCACACCTACAGATGGAGCGAGGCGACGGTTGAAGAGCATGTCGCTTGTAACCTTGATGAAGTAGTCGAATTCAACCATCAAGCGGTTCTTGAGGAAGCTTGATTCGAAACCTACGTTGAAGTTAGTAGACTTTTCCCAAGTGAGGTTGGGGTTACCACGGTATGCGTGAGTTACACCGGGCTTACCGTCTACGTTAGAAACAGTGTACTGGTCGAGGTAAAGTGCGTAAGTACCACCGATGTTGTCGTTACCCTGAGTACCGTAACTTGCCTTCACCTTAAAGTTGTCTACATAGTCGCGGAGGAATGAAGACTGGAAGAATTCTTCTTCGCTCAAACGCCATGCAGCACCTACAGACCAGAATGCGCCCCAACGCTTGTCGGGATGGAACTTAGAAGAACCGTCGTAACGAAGTGAAGCTGAGAGGCTGTAGCGGTCAGCGATAGAAACTTCTGCACGGCCGAAGTAAGATTCGAGTGAGTAGCGGCTCTTAGAAGAGCTGGGGTCCATACCGGGAGTTACACCGTTAGAGAATTCAGTGTTGTTGGGGATGAAGAAGTTAGTCATCTGTGCTTCCAATCCCTGAGTCTGACGGCGAAGGCTTTCGTGACCAGCCATCAAACTTACGTTCCACTTGTCAAATTCCTTGTAGTAGTTGAAACGCTGTGAAGCTGTGATGTTGCGTGAGCGACCAGCGTACTTTGTAGAACGACCACCTACAGCAAGAGCGTCACCTACGATAGGAGTCTGGAATTCTGTGCTGTAAGAAGCGATATTGTCCATTGCACCATCAACGTGGAATGTCAAGCCCTTAACGGGGAGCTTAATATCAGCGAAACCACGGAGGTTGATTACGTCATACTCGTATTCGTGTACGTTGTAGAGGATGTCGAGGAAGGGGTTTGCGTTCATTGAGTAGGGACGCGCCTTGCCGTTACCTGTACCGTAGTCGAGCATGCGGTTACCCTTGTTGTCAAGGCGGTAAGAACCGTCAGCGTTACGCTGGTAAACGGGATAGATAGGAGCGATGCCCTGAGTGAAGGCAAACATTGAGTTTGTTGTACCTGCGTCTGCAGTGTAATTTGTTTCTGTGTTTGCGTAGTTAGCATTCACACCAACTGTCAACCAATCGTTTACTTCGTGTTCAAGGTTTACACGACCTGAAATACGTGCGAAGTCAGAAGCCTTGATATAAGACTTTTCATCGAGGTAGTTCAATGAAACATAGTAACGAGTCTTGTCTGTACCACCGCTGATAGAAGCGTTGTATTCCTGACGCTGACCAGTGTTGTAGGGTTCATCGTCCCAGTCGTCGTGATAGAGGAGCTGCGCGTTGGGGTTGATGCGACCAGTAAGGGGGTCGATCAAGTCAGCATCAGCAACGTTGAATGAGTTATAACCACCAAGGTCCTTGATCAAGTTCTGTGAAGCCATGATGCCAGCGTCAAAAGCTGTAGCACCCTTAGTCAAGTACTGGTTGCGGATTGCTTCCCAGTAGAGTTCGTAGTAGTCAGCTTCGCTACGTACAGTCTGATAGGGCTTAACGCCACGTTCAGAGAAACCCCACTTAGCGTCGAAGTTCACGTTAGTCTTACCTTCACGACCCTTCTTAGTAGTGATCATGATGATACCGTTAGCTGCGCGCGCACCGTAGATAGAAGTTGAAGAAGCGTCCTTCTGTACGCTCATTGTTTCGATGTCGGCCTGGTTGATAGAGTTCAAGTTACCATCGTAGGGAACGCCATCGAGGATGATAAGGGGAGCAGAGCTGTTGATAGAACCGATACCACGGATGTTGATAGATGCCTGAGAACCGGGCTGACCTGATGCAGAAGTAATCTGTACACCGGCCATCTGACCTTCAAGACCCTTAGAGACGTTAGCAACCTGCATCTTCTGCAAGTCCTTCGCCTTCATCTGTGATACTGAACCGGTGAACGAACCCTTCTTTGCCACACCATAAGCGACAACGATTGCTTCGTCCAAAAGTTCATCGTCATAAGAGAGCACAACTGCAACGTTGCCACTCACACTTACCTTTTGCGTCTTCATGCCGATGCAAGAAACGCTCAAAGACTTTGCAGAAGCAGGAACGTTAGGAAGTACAAACTTACCGTCCGCATCTGTAACAGCAGCAACCTTAGAACCGTCAACCTTAATAGTTGCACCAATAACTGGAGCACCAT
>JAGBYW010000054.1 GCA_017628555.1 Bacteroidaceae bacterium
CAATAGAACAATGTAAATCCTTTTTTATTTTTCAGTACATTCACCATTAAATGTATATATAATGAATAAATCTTTTCTTGTAATTTTTGGAATTGTTTATGCAACATTAGCATTAGCTCAGAATGATATTATTAGTAACATTACTTGGTTGAGGAATGACACAACTTATATTTACACACATCCCAATACTATTATTTATGAGTATTCAGATAATATAAGACTTTCCCCCGAGTTAATGGAATATTCAAATAAACAATCTCAAAAACGTAACCTTATTTCTTATGTTGGTCTTAAGCAAAAGAAAATAAAAAAATCAACACAATTTAAAGTTCGAGGTTTTGCCAATACAACCAAGAAACTCCACTATGATACATACATTGTTGAATTCAAAAATCGTTTCTATTGCTTACCTTCAGAAAATGTTGAAAATAATATAGTAATAGATTGTGTAAACACTAATTTAGATAACGCGCATAATGAACTGATAATTCAAAAAGATTCTTGTTTCAAAAAGTTTAATTTAGAGTATTCTAATATGTTAAATTCATGTATGGATTCTCTTATTTTTTACAAAAAATATAGAGAACAAATACCTGAAATTATTGACTCTATAAAAGATAAAATTCACAATGATTTCTTAGACGTACATGACCAAATATTAGAGGAATGGCAAAACTCGTTACCAACGTCAACAAAAAATATTTTTAATAATGTTTTGTCAATCAATCAAGTAACTCTTCATTCTCCTAATAGTGCTGGAGGTTGTGATTGTACTGTTTATTATACCAATAAATCAGCAAAAACTATAAAATATTTATATTGGTCAGGAGATTTTTATAATGCAGTGAACGATCTGGTTTCTTGTGAAATAAGACGTAGTTATTCATTTACAGGAAAAGATACAGGACCAGTCGAACGCGATAAAACTGGTGGCGGAACTTGGGATTGTGTTATTTATGATTGGTCTGCAAGTTATATAAAACTAACCGATATACATATTGTGTATATGGACGGTTCAACTGTGTTAATAGGGGCGGCGGATATAAGAAGATTATTGGCAGAACCCCAATGGGATCAAGTTATTCAAAGAATGGGTGGGTCGGAATATACCTTAGTTGATAATGCTGTTAAAAAGTATGAGGAGAAACGAAAAACAATTTATCAAGATATACATATTTGGACGAAAAGATTAAATTCATTGAAACATAAAGATTTTAAAGTTGTTAGAGATGATACAGACCAACGATATATTCAAAAATTAAAGTATTTATCATACCTTCAGCAGAAATACAAGTCTGCAGAAGAGATTCTTAATGAATTTGAACTTAAAAACTTTATAAAATAAAGGTAATTATATAGCATTCGCAACACGTGTAACTGGGATGTTGCCTAACCGCAGGTTCTTTACACCCGCCAGCGGTTAGGCATTTTTTGCGCGGGGGTAAGGTTTCTGTTTTTTGTGCAAGTGACTCTTGCGCATTCTCCTTTTAAAATGCTACTTTTGATCCTTCAAAATGAATTCCTCTGCATAGTCTTTGTGCAATCTGCGTGAAATATTTATAGGACAGTCCAAATTGCTGTACAAGGGGAAAGTATGCGGAGCGGTTTTGAACTTTCCCGTGGTTCGCACCCTCCTTTTTCGCTTATTTTTTAGGGGGATTTTTCTTAAAAAATGGGAGAAAAATTTCCCTCATTTAGTGTTCCCAAAAACTATATCTATTTTCGTAAAAATTATTAGTAACCTAAAAAAAATTATTAGTAACCTTTTTTAAAATATGTTACTAATAATTTTGGGTACAAAACGGGTGTTGATTATCAGGTAGTTACGAATGCGTGTTGTTCGCTGAAAAATAGGTGTCAGAACTGCCATCAAACTGCTTACCATATACCCCCAAAAATAAATAGACCGCCCCCTGAAAAAGTTGAGGCGGTCTATTTATTATTTATAGGTGTAAGCTCAGCGCGCAAATGGCATTGTTTACAATTTGACTGCGCCGAATGTGCTACTGACATGGCAAGTATCAATCGCCCTTGACCTTAAACCCTTGAATGAAATGTTAGAGCATCCGTAAAATGGAGGGTATTTTATTACACGATTTACAATACCACCATATAGAGGTAAACTACCGCCGCAGGGATGGCGAGGAGCGAGGAGTCGAAGCGGTCAAGCAAACCGCCGTGACCGGGAAGGATGTTACCACTGTCCTTGATGCCTACCTGGCGCTTGAGAAGACTTTCAACGAGGTCGCCCCATGTGCCGAATACGCATACGGTGAGTGCCAAGCCCATCCATTGCCAAAGTTCCATATACTTGGGCTCGTAAGCGTAGATGCCCCATGCTGCTGCGAGGCAGAGCAAACCGCCGCCGATGCTACCCACCCACGACTTCTTGGGGGAAATGCGGGGGAAGAGTTTTGCGGGGAAGTAACGACTCAACAGACTGCCTACGAGGTAAGCACCTGTGTCGCTCATCCAAAGGAAGATGAAGACGGAGAGGGGGAAGATGAATTCGTAGTTCATCGTGTCTGCAAAACTGTCGTAGTGCAATCCTAACACAGAGAGCAAGGCGAAAGGAAGTGCGATGTACAGCTGCGCTGCAAAGGCGTATGCCCAGTTCTTTAAGGGGTTGGGTTCTTGACGGTAGAGTTCGCTTACCAATATATAAATGAGTGTAAGCAAGTAGGGCGTGAATTCACGTCCAGAAATCAATCCCATTTGATACCATCCTACGGCGAATACAAGGTAAAACCCAGCAACCGCATTGATCAAACGGTTCATACTTGCGCCAGCATGATTGTTGACAATCGTGCCAAATTCCCAAATGGTCAATGCTGCCACGATGCTGAAGAGCGTGATGAGTGACACGGGGCTGTAAAGGATGCTACCAATAAGCACAGCCGCAAAGGTGAGGCCAGTGATGGCGCGGATGATGAAATTCTTCATTCGTTGTTATGGTGTTTTATCTATAGGTTCTATAGGCACTATGGTTACTATAATCCCTATAAGGTATAATTTACTCTGCGCTTTGCGCTTCTTCAGCAGCTGCCTGCTTGCGCTCTTCCTCAATCATTTGCTTTACCGCTTCAAGTTCTTCGGTGCGGTCGGTGAGGGGGAGTTCTGCTTCAGGCTTTTGCTCTTCTTCTAAAATCTCGTCGGCACGACTCTTCCAGGGGCGCTTGCCAAAGATGTTTTCCACGTCCTCGGTGAAAATCACTTCCTTGTCGCAGAGCAAGTTGGCGAGCTGTGCATGCTTCTCTGCATTCTCACTCAACAAGCGCTTTGCACGTTCATACTGCGCTTGGATGAGTTTGCTTACTTCAGCGTCAATCTTTTCAGCAGTGCTGTCAGAATAAGGTTTAGTGAAACCGTACTCCTGATTGTTGTAGTAGCAGAGGTTGGAGAGCGAGTCGCTCATGCCCAAGTAGGCCACCATGCCGTAAGCGCGCTTTGTGACCGTCTCCAAGTCGTTGAGTGCACCCGAAGAGATGTTGCCCGTAAAGAGTTCTTCTGCTGCACGTCCACCGAGGGTGGCACAGATTTCATCGAGCATTTGATTCTTGGTTGTGATGGTGCGTTCTTCGGGCAGATACCATGCAGCACCAAGCGCCTGTCCGCGGGGAACAATCGTCACCTTCACGAGGGGATTCGCGTGCTCCAAGAGCCAAGAAACACTGGCGTGACCCGCTTCGTGAATGGCAATGGTGCGCTTCTCCGCCTTGGTCATGACTTTCGTCTTCTTTTCCAAACCACCGATGATGCGGTCAACGGCATCGAGGAAGTCCTGCTTTGACACAACGGGTTTATTGTGACGCGCCGCAATGAGGGCTGCTTCGTTACATACGTTAGCAATATCGGCACCTGAGAAACCAGGCGTTTGGCGCGCCAAGAAGTCGATGTCAAGATTCTCCTCCTTCTTCAAGGGCTTGAGGTGAACGCCAAAGATTGCGATACGCTCTTGGAGGTCGGGGAGTTCTACATGAATCTGACGGTCGAAACGCCCAGCACGAAGGAGGGCTTCGTCAAGAATTTCTACGCGGTTGGTTGCAGCAAGAATGATGACGCCGGAGTTATTTCCAAAGCCGTCCATTTCCGTAAGCAACTGGTTGAGCGTGCTTTCGCGCTCATCGTTTTGATTGAACGAAGGATTTTTACCACGCGCACGACCGATGGCGTCAATTTCGTCGATGAAGATGATGCAGGGGGCTTTCTCCTTTGCCTTTGCAAAGAGGTCGCGCACACGACTCGCACCCACACCAACGAACATCTCTACGAAGTCACTACCTGCAAGTGAGAAGAAGGGTACATCCGCTTCACCTGCAACAGCTTTCGCCAAAAGTGTCTTACCTGTTCCCGGAGGACCAACGAGCAAAGCACCCTTGGGGATCTTACCACCAAGTTCGGTGTACTTTTGGGGATTCTTCAAGAAGTCTACAATTTCCTTTACTTCCTGCTTGGGACCTTCTTGCCCCGCTACATCAGCAAAAGTAACATGCTTCTCAGCAGAACCCTTGTCGAAGAGGCGCGCACGGCTCTTACCGACATTGAAAATGCCACCACCGCCACCTGCGCCACCGCTCATGCGCTTCATGATGAAGTACCACAGACCGATGAAGAGGAAGATGGGCAAGATGCTGCCGAGGATACTCATCAGCCAACCGCTCTCTTCCTTGAAGGTCACTTTGCCTTTATAACCTACGCTGTCCAAGAAGGCATCCACCTTGTCAGGGCTGGGATAGCGCGCCGAGAGGGTGGGGTGCTTCCCTGTTTGGTCCACATTCTGCTTAAATACTTCCTGAATGTGTTTGCCAAGGACTACAAGACTCACCTGACCGTCCGTTTTATTGACTACGATGTCATTGGTATAGCCCTTTTGGACGTAGGTCTTAAATTCTGAATAACTGATTTCTTTGTTGATACCACCCGTAGCGTCGCCACCTCTATAAATCATAAAGATGAGCGCACCGATGGCAATGATGTATATCCAACTGAGGTTGAAGCGCGGCATTTTGGGCTTCTCACCTCCCTGTTGGGGTTGTTGGGGAATTGGCATAAATGAAGGAAGTTAGAAGTGAGGAGTTAGGAGAGAGGAGTACCGTGCGGATTGAAGTCCAGAGAGCGCTATCCAGCACACTTGCTCGTCTACTCGTTGTCTACTACTCTGTTAATCAAGGTCAGGAATTTCCGTAATATTGGCGTCTGCCCAAATGTTCTCGATGTCGTAGAGCTCACGCGCATCGGGTACAAGGATGTGCACCATAACAGTGCCGTAGTCGGCAGCTACCCAAATGGCATTGTTCAAACCTGCTACGGTTGCAGGCTTTTCACCCGCCTGCTTGCGTGCAAATTCTTCTACAGAGTTCGCAATGGCATCCACCTGCTGGGGCGTATTGCCTGTGCAAACCACGAAGTATTGTGCGGGGGCAGTATCAAACTTTGTGAGGTCACACACTACGATGCTGCGGCCCTTCTTTTCTTGTATTCCGTCAATAATTGCATTAACGAGTTTGGGGAAATTTGTCATGTCTATTTTAGTAATTGTAAAAGGTTCATAATAAGCAGTGCAAAGTTACATTATTTTTTTGAGATGACATAATATAAATATGCGTTTCCTTTGGGAATATCATTGAACGTAGAGACGTGAATGTTACGCCTAATTTTCTCCTTGAATATTACATCCCTTATAATATAAATGTGTAATTTTGCACCAGTGTTACAAATGAAAAGTTCAAATGTAAAGAACATTCGTTCTTGAGTTCGTACAATTCAGTTGTAGCACTGCCCCTTCGCCGAACGTTTTCCTTGACGAAAGGAAAAAGGGAGGGTGGGGCAAGACATATATAAAAGGCGTTTACTACGCTTTGGTTTTGACAATCTGAAATCGTAGGAAAATTTCAATCGTAGTCAAGAACAAAGCAACGGTGAATGCCCCGTGGTGTGTTATAAACATGCCCTAACTATGCCTTATAGTTATTGGTGTATCCGTATGCCAAGAAGCGTAGGCAACGTTGGGTGTTTTAACATATCGGCGTGGGGCTTTCGGCGTTGCTCGTTTCGACTACGATGGGCAATTCCTACGAGCCTCAGATTGTGAAGCGAGCAACAGTATTCAAGCTTCACGTCTTTTTTTGTGTCTATACGGTAGTTGACTCTAACCGATGTAAAACAATAATATTCACTTAAATACATGATGTTTTTATGAACAAAAACAACTCAAACTTACGTACGTATGTACGCCCCGAAGTTAAGACGCTGCTTCTTGACTTCCAATCGGTGTTAGC
>JAGBYW010000055.1 GCA_017628555.1 Bacteroidaceae bacterium
CCTCGCTTCGCTTCCGCCTTCAATGACGGTGATGAAGGATGCACCCCGCAAGCGCGAAGACTTTATCATTGACAAGGCTATGTGGGCAAATATCCTCTCCGTAGGACTCATCTTTACGGTGCTCATTTTGGGATTGGCTTACGTGACAAACACGTACGATATTAAGTCGCTCGCCGATTTGTTGAACCTTTCAGCACTTGCGCCCCAATCAGGCGTTTCGCCCTACGAACGCAGCTTGATGTTCACGCTCTTCGTGATGTTCCAATTCTGGAATATGTTCAACGCTCGCGCCTACCTCACGGGTGCTTCAGCGCTCCACTTCAAGGGTTGCAACTCTTTCGTAAGCATCGCCGTAGTCATCGTGCTCGGTCAGATTGCAATCGTTACGCTTGGTGGCACCATGTTTAACGTAGCGCCGCTCTCAATGAACGATTGGCTCATCTGCATCCTCGGCACCTCCATCGTGCTTTGGATTGGCGAAATCTTCCGTTTGTTCAAGAAGTAAGAACATAATGCATAAAGTAAAAGCGAGTAGACACACGAATGTCTACTCGCTTTTTTAGTGTTGATTATACATGGATAAGTAGTAAAATTTTGAAGACTAAAGGAAATAAAACTTCTTTTTCTCTTCAATTTTTTACTGCTATGTAATGAAAAAAATAGCACACTTTGGGTTATTTGACACAAATGAGGAACTATCACTTTTTGCCCTTGATGTCTAAAAAGAGTATCCACGAGGGATACTCTAATTGATTCCTTTATGTCTGAGTCATTAACAGACGAGTAAGAATGTTATTTACAGTCATTTAGGTTCTACCTTTGACCATTTAGGAGAGAAGTATTCGCAATCCTCTATAACCACTTTTCCTGATTTGTTGATAATATAGGTAGTGTCTCTTCTCCGTGGTTCCAGTATACGTCCAAATCTTGATCTTCTCTTTGCACTTTTTTCCACTATTGCAAGACCTTCAGAAAACTCCCGTGCAAAATCATAAATAAATGGAATCACCACTTCTCCTTTTGTATTGATATATCCCCATTTCCTATCTTTCTTTATAGGAGCAAGACCTTCGGAGAATCCGTATGACTCTTTATAGATAAAGGGAAGTATAATTTCACCTGCGGTGTTTATAAATCCATTTTTCCCGTCTTTCTCTACACTTGCGAGTCCATCTTTAAAGGGCCAAGCTTCATCGTAAACAAAGGGAAGTACCACTTCACCCTCCAAATTTATATACCCCCATTTCTTATTTTTCCTTACGTAAGACAAACCTTCAGAAAATTCCCAACCTCGTTCGTAAATACAGGGAATCACAAGTTCACCCTGTGTGTTTACATAACCATACTTTTTATCACGAACTACAACTGCACGTCCTTCTGAGAAAGATCTGGCCTTGTCGTATACAAGTGGCACTATGATTTCTCCCTTAGCATTGATATGCCCCCATTTCCCGTCTTGTTCTACTAAGGATAGACCTTCTTTCAAATAACCGGCATGATCGTATTGAAAGGGAATCACCACTTTGCCATTCATATCAATAAAACCCCATTTGTCGTCTTTCTCAACAGGAGCAATCCCTTCTGAGAATTGCATAGCATCATCGTAAACACAGGGAATGACCACTTCACCTTTCGTATTTATAAAACCACATCCGTCCTCCTCTTCTATCATTGCCAGTCCTTCGGAGAATACTCCTACACGAACATATCGTTTGTTAAAAAGTGGGGTGCCATAACCATCTGCAAAATAAGACTCTGGAGAATCAAATAAGAGTTCGAACCCACCTTTATTAACTGCTATAATAATGTTTGAGTAATCTGTAGTATCTGGGACTTCCAAACCTAAAACTTCAACCGTTTCCGTGGGTGAATTGCTTGAGTCTCCATTGATCTTACGATTAACACATCCGATAATTGAAAGTGTCAGCATGCTGAAGATAATAGTATTCCTGACAGATATCTTTACCATAGGTCTTAATTGTTTTTATAGGATTTGTAATAGTTGACGGGACAAAGTTAAATAAAATGAAATATGTTACAAAGATTTTTACAATTTTCTCACTCTTGAACACAAAAGGCAATTATGTAGCAGTTGTTCACCAATATTCTTAACTTCAAAGTCCCTGTGTTGCTTTAGTTTAGTTATGCACTAAAGAGTGCTAATGCCCTTGTGGAGGATAAAAGTCCGGATGGATATTCGTAAAAATTCGTGTTCATTAGTGGTTATCGCCAAAAAATAACAGAACAAACTTTGGTGGTAAGAGTTTTCTATGGACCTCTGTAATAAAAATAAGGCGCACCCACCAGGATGCGCCTTTAATTATAAGTAGTGACGGATTAGTCCCATTCAAGGATAACCTTACCACACTGACCTGATTCCATGATGTCGAAGCCCTTTTGGAAGTCGGCAATGGGGAACTTGTGTGTGATTACGGGAGTGAGGTCGAGGCCAGAGATAAGCATCTGCTCCATCTTGTACCAAGTTTCCCACATTTCGCGGCCGTAGATACCCTTAATTGTGAGTGCCTTGAAGATGATTTCGCTCCAGTCAACTGTAGTTGTGGGAGGAAGGATACCGAGCTGAGCAATCTTTGAACCGTTGTACATGTTAGCCACCATGTCGCGGAAAGCGATGGGAGAACCTGACATTTCAAGACCAACGTCGAAACCACGGATGCCGAGCTGTTCCATTGCTCCAGCAACGGTTTCACCCTTTGAAGCGTTCACGGTGTGTGTAGCACCCATCTTCTTCGCAATTTCAAGGCGGTAGTCGCTGAGGTCAGTTACAACGATGTTCTTCGCACCTGCAAACTTAGCGATTGCCGTAGCCATTGTACCGATAAGACCTGCACCTGTAATCAATACGTCTTCGCCGAGGAGGGGGAAAGAAAGGGCAGTGTGAGTAGCATTACCGAAGGGGTCCATGATTGCCGCCATATCGTCAGAGATACGATCGTCGAGCTTTACCACGTTGCTTTCGGGGATGCAGAGGTATTCCGCAAACGCACCATCACGGTTTACGCCTACGCCGATGCTGTTTTCACAAATGTGTTGCAAACCACGGCGGCAGTTACGGCAATGACCACAAGCGATGTGACCTTCACCCGTTACGCGGTCGCCCACCTTAATATTACGCACTCCGGGACCTACTTCGGCAACAACGCCTACGTATTCGTGACCAATGGTCATGGGAGTCTTAATAGTCTTTTGGCTCCACTCGTCCCACTTGTAGATGTGCAAGTCAGTACCGCAAATAGCAGTCTTCTTAATCTTGATGAGAACGTCGTTCACGCCAACTTCGGGCATGGGAACTTCTTCCAACCAAATACCCTTCTGGGCTTCTTTCTTGACTAAAGCTTTCATTGTCTTATTTTAGTTAAAAAGGTAAATCCTATTTTCAAAAGCAAAATTACAGATTTTCTTTTTTTGAAGGTATAAATCCGCCATTTTTTTTACAGACTTTTTATTTCATGCAAAGAAAAAGGAGACGGCACGGGGTGTGTCGCCTCCTCATGATGCTACCGCAATGAAGATTTGTTTTTACTCTTGATATGAACGCATGAGGGCGGTAGCGGAAAATAGTGAGGAGAGAGTAGTGAGGAGAGAGTAGTGAGTAGTGAGGAGTGAGTAGTCCTTGCGGTGCGTTCATCCCGCATGGTAGTTGTACTCTGTCCAGGGCGTTGCCCTTCGCTATGTAGATTATGCCCTTACAGGGCGTTTACATCCCGCATGGTAGTTGTACTCTGTACTCTGTTATCTGTACTCTAAATATTACTTTCCTCCCAAATTCAAACGATAAATCGCATGGAGCATGACGTAGCTGAGGAAGCATTCAGTGCGGCTGAAGGTGCGTGAGGTGGCGCTGAGGTGGCTGAATTCCGAGGTGCGTTCTTGTAGGAGGTCGGTGACTTCGAGTTGGAGGGTGAGCGACTTATCCTTCAAGAAGGTTTGCGAGACGGAGGCGTTGATAATCCATTGGTCGTGATTGAGCATGGGGTCGGAGAAACCCGTGCGGGTGTAGAAGATGCACTGAGAATTTATCTTCATGCCGAAGGGGAGGTCCACTTGTGGCGAAAGGATGACTTCGTAGGTGTGTCCGTCTTGGTTGTACTGGGGCGTTTCCTTATAGCGGGTGTAGCGCCCTTCGTACATCCCGTTGAGCGACACGCTCCAAATGTCCTTGCGATAGCGAAGACCGAGGCGCGCGGTGGTGTTAACATTGTTGATGCTGGAAAGTCCGAGGTCGTTGCCCATGGCGCCTACAAACCCCGTAGAGTGGTCGTAACTCATGTAGAGGCTTGAGGTAAGCGTCCAGTGGCGCGCCGTGTCGAGCGGTTGCTCTGTGCCTACCGAACCCCACGTGCGGTAACTGCCATTCACGTTTTTCTTGTTGTAACGTGTGAAGCCCGTTGCGGGGTCAACCTGCATGGTGGTCACTACGTCGTTAGACGATTGGCTGAAGCCACCATACACATTGTACGAGTCGCCACGCTTCGTGTTGAAGAAGCGACTGGAGAAGTAAATGTAGTTAAACCATCCCGTCTTCAAGTCAGGATTGTTCACCGTTTCCGACATGGGGTCGCTCGTGTCGCGAATGGGGAGCAGTTCCTGGAGGTTGGGGCGGAAGGTTGAACCTTGATAATTGAGTTGAATGTAGTTTTGAGCGTCAAACTTATACTTCAATGTCCCGAAGAGGTTCCAATGCGCCGATGTGCGGGTGGGGGCAAAGAAGTCCTTACCCTTCTGAAAATACAGATTTTCATTATTGAGCGTCACCAACGGAGAAATCGCCATGTCCACCTTATCCCATTGCCCCTGAAGGCGTAAAACGACGCGGTGCGCATTGTTGTAAAGGTTGGAGAACGTAGAGTTTTCCACATTGCGCACGAACTCTAACGAATCGCCAGGAGTGGGGCGGAAACCTACGGGCACGTTGGGGTTGGCGTAGTAATCATAGCGGTCAAGCTGGTAAAGGTCGTGGCGGTTGTCCTTCTTCTCGTGCGTGTAGTTATAAGTTGCCCTGAGTTTCAGGTGCTTGCTCAAGGGTTCGGTGTAACTCACTTCGCCCGTCAAGTAATAATTATCGCTGGGGCCATATGTGAATTGGCGGTTGGTCAATTCGGGGCGCGGAGCGTCGGGGCGGAAGTAGCGGTAATGTTGCAAGGCGTCGCTCTCGTTGTCCGTAGTGTTGTAATTCCCCGTAACGTAAAAGTCGATGGTGCGTCCTGCTTTTTGGAACACGTGTGTATAGTTGCCGTAGAAGCCCACTCTGTGGTTGTTATACGTGCCCAATCCCGCACTGCGTTGCGCATTCACCGCTTGCTGGCGGAGCGCTTCGGGAACGTCGTTTGCCATGAGGCTACCCGCCAAGTTGCCATTGTCGGTGGGCGCTTCGTGATAGGTGGATGAGAAGGATTGGCTCTTACTATCGTTGGCATTATACGAATAGTTGGCACGCAAGTAGATGCGGTTGAGCGAGTCGATGTTGTACGTGAGCGTGGCATTCGCATCTCCACCTACGCGATGCGCCTTTTGCTCAGCGTGGGCAAAGCCGTATTGCGACTTTCCGCCTCCGAGGAAGGTTTCATTGTTGTTGTCGGTAATGGTCGTTTGGTCGTTGTGCCAGAGGTTGACGTTACCGTTCACGCGCAAGTTGCCCGATTCCTTATTACCCTTGCCGTTGTCCCACTGAAGCATGGCGCCCGCCTTGCGATAGGTGTAGATGCCGTTCAAGCCGCCCCAATACGACCAGTTGCCGTTTTCGTCCACACTCTGATTCTGACTGACGTTGTTCACCTGCCCAAAGATGGCGGTGCGACGGCGGTCGGTGAAGTTCGTGGTAAACACCTTGCCGATGTAGCGGTCATGAGTGCCTCCGCCGAGGTCAATGTTTGCCATCCACGACGACTTATATTCCTCCTTAATCGTGAGGTCTACGACGGTAGCCTTGTCCGTGTCGAGTTCGCCGCGAAACTCCTTCTCCTCGTCCGTCTTTTCATACATCTTCACGTCTTTCACGGCGTCGGTAGGCATGTTGGCGAGTGCCGTACTCACATCGCCGAAGAAGGGCTTGCCGTCCACGAGAATCTGACTCACCGTCTTGCCCTGAAAGGTGAGGTTGCCGTCTTTGTCAATGGAAATGCCGGGCAACTCCTTCATCATTGCGGCGAGCGAAGCGTTGGGCGGAAGGCGCAAGGCTTTGGTGTTAAACAGGAGGGTGTCGGCCTTGACGGTCATCATGCGCGAGAGGGCGGTGACTTGCGCTTCTTCCAGCTGGTAAGATTCTGCCGTGAGGGTAAGTTTGCCAAGGTCGATAGCGGTTTTCTTCGAGGTAAACTCCACATTCTGATAGAGCGTTTCGAAACCCACCATTTCGGCGCAGACAATGTATTTGCCCGCCTTCTTGGCTTTGAGCAGAAAGGCGCCTTCTTCGTTGGTTGTGGCGTGCGATTCACGAACGGAGTCGGTGGTGAGCAGTTGCACTTTCACCGTGGGAAGTGCGTCCTTCGTACCTTCTTCAACGATGGTGCCCTTCACGCTGAACTTGAAGGTTTGCGCCTGTGCCGAGAGGGCGAAGAGCGCAATGAGGAGGGGGAGTAGGTGTTTCATGAAAATTATGCGTTAAGTGTTTTTGGATTTTTTAGGTTATGAGGTTCTGAGGTTCTGAGGTTTTAAGGCTGTGCAGGAATTGATCTCAGAGTATAAAAGATGCGTCTCTAATTATATAACGATCGAGAGGCTTTTTTGTGACAGATTTTTTAGGGAAATTTTATGTTTTTTTTGATAGGGTAATAAATCGGTGTTTTCAAAGTGTCCGTTAGACGCTGAAAGCGTCTCCGCTCAGTAACCCTGGGTTTGAGCATAGCGAATACCCAGGGATGTGGGTACTCACCATCAATGCACCCCGAAGGGTGTGCCCCATTAGTAGGAGCATGTGTTGGGGCACCCCGTCAGGGTGCATCTCATCAATGTCTCGCAACCAGGGGTATTCGCTTCGCTCAAACACCCTGGTTATTGAGCGGTGACGCCTTCAGCGTCATGAAAGAATGCTTATCCCTAAATGGTGGGCATCTGCAAGTTCCTTTCTCATTTGTTTCTGAAAATCAGGTTTATAAAATACCATTCCCAAGCAAGTCAAAATAAACTTTGAACTCCCTAAAACTATTAGGCACTTAATTCAAATTAAGTCGGACTTAGTTTTTACTAAGTGGGATATAGTTTTGCGTCATACTATTTTTATAGTACATCAGTGGGGGAAAAAGGGGAACGGAGGTGTGAGGGACTTCCGCTCCCCAGATTTGTTGATGCGTATGCGTTTATTCTATGACCACGGTTTCCTTATAGGTGGCGATGTGTTGTTGTGCTTGAAGTGTAGCGACCTTGATTTGATACATATTTTGGCGTAGTGACCATCCGTTTGTGCCCAGCACAGGGGTAGGAGAGGGACCGCCGTTAATGATGTCTATGGTGGTGCAATGCTCGGGCAAAGGCGGGAATACAAGTACACGGCAATGCCATTCACCCGGCACACCCTCAATCCAATACGTCTGCCCCAAGGGGTAACCGAGGAGTCTGACGATGGGGTAAGTCTTGCCCGTTTGGCAATCGCGTAGGTGAAATCCGTTGGGCGTGTGATAATATTTGCTCGTGTAGTCTTGCTTGTCAACAATGGCGAGATAGGTGGCTTCGTGTGTGCACCACATCGCCAGGGCATTCGTGCCCGTGGAGTTGAG
>JAGBYW010000056.1 GCA_017628555.1 Bacteroidaceae bacterium
ACCCAAGGAGAGGTGGTTGTACCTTGCATTTATGACGCGGCGTGGCCGTTCTCCGATGGCCTTGCCAAAGTCCTGCAAAATGACAAATGGTCCATCATCAACACCCAAGGAAAGGTTATTGTGGCTGAGTGTACCCGAGCGAGCACCTCTTGGTCCGTAGTCGAACTGTAATTTTTTGACAGCGTACAAATAACTGATAACAACAGCCATTCGGCATAGAAATCCACTTGAATAAGTAGGGACGCACGGCTCGTGCGTCCTTATTTTATGGAAATGATATAGGTGTTGTCCACGAAAACTCGTTTGTTTTATTTCGAGCCACTAATGAACACGAACCGAAGGTCGCGCTAGTCAATTTTCACTAATATCCATCCGGTCTTAAATACTCCGCAAGGCATTCGTGAAAATTAGTGCCCATTAGTGGCTACAATAATAAGAGCACAACATCTTTGGTGTAAGGATTATTTGTGGACATCTGCTATATTATTACCTATTTTATTGTGCCGCATGTACGGGGGAAGGGCGCAACCTACAAGGGAAATTTACTACAATCACTTTTCTTCACCATCAATCTTCACCCCGCAAGGTGAAGTTTTTAATAAATCTTCACTTCCTCACCAAGAGCGCAAAATCTTCACCCCAAAGAGGGGGTAAATCTTCACTTTTTCACTTAATTATTCCCATGTAGGTCAAAGACTTGCAGGGGTTTCTTTTTGCCCTGTTTTCGCCTTAACTTTGCACTATCAAAACACCGTAAAGCACGCTCCAAGTCCCCGCTACTATAGAATTTGCGCGCATGGCAAGGGAGACTTTTTGAGAGAGGGGAGTGCATACATATTTATAAATATAAACCTTACAAAAACTATGAACACATTCACATTTTCTGCCCTCGTAACGTTCTCACTCGACAAGGGCTTTACTATGGATTTCGACCGCGAAGTACTCACTTATATGAAGGATAAGGGTTTCCTGAGCGAAGGGAAAACGAGGGGGAGCGTAGGCATTGATTGGGAAGCAAACGCCGTCCGCTTCTGCCCCTATGCACCTGCCGACACCGCGAAGAAGTTGGTGAAGGAGAAAATCGAAATCGGGGTATTCACCAAGGCGGAGAAGATGAAGAAGCAGTTGCGCATCTTTACCACGCTGCCGTACAACCTCACCAATGAGCAGGCACAGCGCCTCTATGAGGAGGACGCCCGACTCGTGAGCGAAGAACTGGGAAAGGGGCTTTATAAGCCTCTCCCCACGAACCTCATGGTGCTTCATGCGGAGGCGGACGAGCAGGAAACGAAAATGAGTGCCTAACCGATTATCGCTAAAACAAAATATTGCTGTCTGGTAAAATTTGTCTCTTTATTTTAGAGAACACGAACCGAAGGTCGCGCAAGTCAATCCTTGCGGGGTGTTATCTTTGCCTATCGCATACGAACCAAAGGTCGCGCAAGCAATTGCACGAATACCATCCGGATGGCATTCGTGTTATTCGCCTCTGATTAAGAAATATTCATGCCGCATGGAGATTGACTTGCGCGACCTGCGGTTCGTGTTATTCGTGAAATTCGTGTTCTCTTAAACATAGAAATTCTCGTTTTTTTTCGGTTGAATATATATGAGGGTACTTGTATGAGTACAACTATCCATCAAACAAAGAGTTATCTATATTTACTGGACAGCAATAAAACAAAAGAAAAAATATGTCGAATAAATTGTATTACGTTGCCCACGCACAAGATGCCTTTCTCAAGCCTCTCACGCCCGAACTCTTCGACCTCTTCACCACGTCGAAGGACAATCAGGCGAAGATTCAGGCTTTCAGACGTGGGGCGGATAAGGATAAGTCGAAAAACTTGGTGCACCTTTTTTACTTTCAGGGGGTGAAGCATGAGGAGAAGTATGCCGCCTACCTTTCCGAATGTGCGGCGAAGAAGGTGAAGGCACGAGGGAGCAGAAATGAGGAGTTTATGCTCCCCACGGCTTGGCTCATGATTGATATTGACCATGAGGAGTGCCCTTACGACCTGTGGCAGGAGATACGCACGCGCTTGGAGGCACAGGAGTTGCTCTCCCACATGATTTTTGCTCACATCACTCCGAGCGGTAAGGGGCTTCGCCTCGTCATGGAGCGACTGCCCGAGATGATGTTGATGCCCTTTGAGGATGCCAAGTGCGCATGGTTGGAGCGTATTGCCCCAGGCAAGGTTTCCGACTCCGCTTGTAGCGACTATGCCCGCGGTTCGTTTTGCCCCTTGAAGGAGGAGATACTCTATATCGACCGTGACCGCTTCTTCTCACCTCCGCTCTTGCCCGAAGGGGCGGTGAAGGCGGTTGTAGAAAAGCGTGTGGTGCAACAAGTGACGCAACCCGCATTGCCTTCGGAAGGGCAACGTCGCACGTTTCCCGACCACTATGAGGGCACGCCTTACAAGCAGATTATCGAGCGCCTGATTCCTCAGTTGGATGGGTCGGTAAACGAAGGTGGGCGCCATCAATTGATAATGGGACTTGCGGTGAATCTGCGCTACATCTGCGACAACAATCCCGAGTGGCTCGCGCAAATCATCCCCACCTTTGGCATTGAGGAGGCGGAGTTTCACCGCGTGTTGCACGACATGTGTGCGCAAGAGCGTTATCCCTATTTGCCCCGCAAGTTGAGAGCCGCCATTGAGGGCACCGAAGTGGTGGTAGAACCCGTGTGGGAGATGCCCCGCATGCCCGAGGTGTTGCCTCCTGCGCTGTCGCTATTGGTGAAAAACACTCCCGAGCGAATGCAAGCCGCCGTGGCGATGGCAGCGTTTCCCGCATTGGGCACACACCTCCACGAGGTGTACTTCCGCTATGCCGACAATAAATGTTACGAACCCGCCTTTCTCAATCTGCTCATTGCTCCACAAGCCAGTGGTAAGTCGGCGGTGGACGTGCCCATTGACTTTATTATGAGCGACATAACAAAGGTGGACGAGTGCGACCGTCAGGCCGAAAATGAATGGCGCGAAAAAGTGTCAAGCATGGGGAGCAACAAGGAGAAACCATCACGACCGAAGCACCTTTGCATACAACGCCTTTCGCCTAACACGACGAATGCGGCCTTCGTAAGGCGACTCAAAGAGGCTGGAGGGCGCACGCTCTACATCAAAATTAACGAGTTGGAGCAGTTGCAGGGACTATCGGGTATGTCGGCACAAAAGGGCGCGGAAAACGAACTCATTAAAATTACTTATGACCGCACCCTCTACGGACAGGAGCGCGTGGGCATTGACTCCGTGAGTGAGCAAGTCATCTTGCGCCTCAATTGGAATGCTTCGACCACCCCTGTCATGGCGCAAAAATTTTTCACGCTAAACGCACTCATGGATGGCACTATCTCGCGCATTACCTGTTGCACCATCCCCGTGGACGAAGATGATTGGGGCGAAGAAATTCCCGTGTTCGGCACTTACGATGCCGACTTTGAGGGGCAACTCCAACCCTCCATCCAAGCCCTTTGCGAGGCGCGTGGCACCTATACTTGCACTCCTGCCATTGAATGGGCAGGACGCACACAGCGCCTGCTCATTCAGCATGCCAAGGAGATGAACAACAAGGTGTTGGCCGACTATGTGAAGCGTGGGGTGCGCTCGGGGTTCAACCGCGCCATGTTGCTCTACATCATCCAGGGATGTCAGTGGACGGAGGAGGTGGAGGCATTTGCCTCGTGGAGCGTGGAATATGATTTGTGGGTGAAGTGGAATGTGTTTCACGACAAGTTTGTGAAAGCCACTGAAATGGACTTCACCTTGTTGCAAAGACGCAACGCTGATGTCTATGAAAATCTCCCCACAGAGTTTACCAAAAACATGCTCCAAACGCTACGTCAAGGGGTGCCTTCCAAAACGGTTGACGAACAGTTGCGACAATGGAAACGCCGCTCACGCATTACCTACGATGCCGACCGAGATGTGTATATCAAGAGTTGTAAAAACATCATCAACCTCACTGCGTGACATGTCACGCGTGACAAGGGGGTATTTTTATTATGAACAACAAAACCAACACAAAAAAGAAATCCGAAGGGCAACCTAAATCCCGCAAATTTCGCCAATTTGGCAACCTCGCCATGTCTTACTACCCCGACCGTGGGTATAAACGCGCCGTAGCCCTCTTTCGCGAAGAACTCCGCCTAACGGGCGGACTGATGGATGCACTTGTAAAAGTGGGATACACAGAAAACAGTCGTGTCCTTTCGCCCAGGCAGGTGAGGGTGATTGAGGAGTATCTTGGGGAAATGTAGAATGAAGAATGGAGAAAGGAGAAAGGGACTGCGCGGTGGGAGGGGGAGTAAATTTTACCGTGCGGAGGCAGTAATGGCGCAGTTATTTGCTGATAATCACGTTTGGATGCTTTCAATTACGCTTTCTTAGTTCCCAAAATGCGACGGCGGAAGCGGCGGCAACATTGAGGGAGTCTACGTTGTGAGACATGGGGATGCGCACGACAAAATCGGCACGCTCAATCACCTCATTGTCAAGTCCGTCGCCCTCCGTGCCCATGATGAACGCGAGTTTTTCTTGCGCTCGCAGGATGGGGGCGTCAATGGATACTGAGTTGTCGCGCAAGGCCATAGCTGCCGTTTTAAATCCCAGTTGGTTGAGCGTGTCTTGGAAGGCTGAGGGCAACCACGTCCAGGGTACGAGGAATACGGAACCCATAGAGACACGCACGGCACGGCGGTTGAGAGGGTCGCAACTGGAGGGGGTGAGCAATACGGCATCTATGCCAAGGGCGGCAGCTGAGCGAAAAATGGCACCTATGTTCGTCGTATCTACCACGCCGTCAATGACCACAATGCGTTGTGCATCCTTGCAAATCTCTTCAACGGAGGGTGCAGTAGGGCGACGCATGGCACAAAGCACACCACGCGTGAGCGTATAACCCGTAAGCGATGCAAGCATGTCTCGACTGCCTGTATAGACAGGCACGTCGGGGCATCGCTCAATAATGTCGGCAGCGTCGCCCGTAATATGCCGCTCTTCGCAGAGCAGGGCAAGAGGGGTGCAACCCGCATCTAATGCTACGCGAATGACTTTCGGACTTTCCGCGATGAATACGCCCTTTTCGGGTTCTAAACGGTTGCGCAGTTGTGACTCTGTGAGCGAGGTGAAGAGTGCGAGGTCGGGGTGGGAGAGTGAGGTGATTTTCTGAACGTGCATAGGAGGTAAAATGAGGGGAAGAATTGTTATTTTTAGAGACAGAAAAAAGAGCTGATTTATTCGTTTACGTCTTACAACAGTTGTACTTATGCGGTTCGGTAGAGCACTAACTTTCTGCAAAATTAGTTATTTACTTGCTTGAAGAGAGTTTTGTTCGGATATTTTCAGTAGTTCGTTAAAAAAACTTATCTTTGCAGAAATATACCTCAATCTTCAGTTCTTAATTATGGAAGTAATGCAAAAACCGTTTGCGCAAATAAATGCCTTTGCCATGCAAAATGGTTTGATACTTGGCGTTTGGGTACTGTTGGCGCAGGGGGCATTTATCGGTAGTTTTACGTATTCCCTGCTCTCAATGGTACATCTCTTTATGATGCTTTTTGCGCCGATATTGCTGTATTTGTTGACAAAGAAATTTCGCACGACTGTTGCGCCAACGGGAGTGTTTACCATCACTCAGGGCTTTTTACACACGCTTTTGACTACGGTCTACGCCTCAACATGGGTGGCTATAGCGGTGTATGTTTACTTGACGTATTTAGATGGGGGGTATTTGTTTGATTCGTACGTGGCATACTTGAGTCGCCCAGAGGTGAAGGAGTTGATAGCGCAAAAAGACGTGCAACAAGAATTAGCAACAGCGCTTCAGGGGATGTCTTTAGAAGAGGTTGTCAATGGGTTGAGATGCGTGCCTCCAGCCACTTATGCTATGATGGTTTTCTATGGCAACCTTATGGTTTCGCCCATTCTGTCCCTCCTTATAGCAATCTTCTTGAAACGATTAAAGTAAAGATAAATAAAACGTAAACTAATTTCCTTATAATTAGAAATATATATGAACAACCATTTTGATATTTCAGTAGTAGTTCCCCTCTATAATGAGGACGAAAGTTTGCCCGAACTCTATGCCTGGATTACGCGGGTGATGAATGAAAATAAGTTCTCGTATGAGGTAATTTTCGTGAGCGATGGTTCTACCGACAAGAGTTGGGATGTTATTGAGGGACTTTCGGCTGCTGACCCAGAGCATGTTCGTGGTATCAAATTCCGTCGTAATTACGGTAAGTCACCCGCCCTCTTCTGCGGATTTGAAAAGGCGCAGGGGGATGTGGTTATCACCATGGATGCCGACCTTCAAGACTCGCCCGATGAGATACCTGAACTCTACCGCATGATTAAGGAAGATGGGTATGACCTTGTAAGTGGCTATAAGCAAAAGCGTTATGACCCTCTTTCGAAGACGATTCCCACGAAACTCTTTAATGCGACGGCACGTAAGGTTAGCGGTATCAATAACTTGCATGACTTTAATTGCGGACTCAAAGCGTATCGCAAAGAGGTGGTAAAAAATATCGAGGTGTATGGAGAAATGCACCGCTACATCCCCTATTTGGCTAAGAATGCAGGATTTGACAAGATTGGCGAAAAGGTTGTTCAGCACCAAGCGCGTAAATTTGGTTCAACAAAGTTTGGCGGACTAAATCGCTTTGTGAATGGGTATCTTGACCTGCTCTCACTTTGGTTCCTCAATAGTTTCGGATTGAAACCCATGCATGTGTTTGGTTTCATCGGTACGCTGATGTTCTTCTTCGGGTTCTTGGCGTGCATAGTGGTAGGTGGCACCAAAATTATCGCCCTCTGTAACCATACTCCAGCTCCGCTCGTAACGGATTCTCCTTACTTCTACATCGCCTTGACAATGATGATTCTCGGCACGCAACTTTTCCTTGCTGGGTTCCTTGGAGAGTTAATTAGTCGTAATGCAATGAGTAGAAATAACTATCAGATTGAAAAGACATTATGATGCGAAAGTTATTGTGTTTGTCTAACTTGATAGTCGGACTATTTTTTGTTTCGTGCTCAGAGGTGGAGTGTCCGCTTGATAGCGTAGTTGTAATGACTTGCGGACTTTATGATGCCGATAAGAAAGCGGAACTATCACTTCAACCGACGCTTACGGTAAAACCCTTGGGAAAAGATACCGTGTTGCTCAATGCTGCTCAAGATATTCATGACTTTGTGTTGCCCCTCAAATTTGGGGAAACGGCAGATACAATGTTGCTACATTTCACAGATGGATGGGAACAGTCGAGTGTAGATACCCTTATCGTAAATCATGAGAACATGCCACATTTCGAGTCCGTAGAGTGTCCAGCAACGATATTTCATAAGCTTACTTCCGTAGCATGGTTGACGGATAAGGAGGGCGCTTGCGACATCGCGATTGATAGTGTAGCTGTAGTGCGTAATTTAGTAGATTACAATGATGTTGAAAATATCCAAATATATTTGCGTTCCTCTCATTAGTCTCTTTGCGGTAGTACCGGCAATGGCTTCTGTTCCTGTGGAACAAGCGGATTCTCTGAAAAATGACTCCAAACTCTACGCTTCACGCGAGGAGGCGAGAATCGCCCTTACGAAGGGCAATCACGCTAATTTCCTAAGCGGCATCTCTGTTGGGGTAGATATTGTTGGACCTATCATGAGGGCAGCATCTTCAAGAGGGCATATTGAGGGAATGTGTCGAGTGAATATCTTAGACACTTATTTCCCTGTCTTTGAGCTTGGACTTGCTGAGTGTAACCATACGGATGAGAGTACGAGCGTGAATTTCAGTACGAAAGCACCTTACTTCCGCTTGGGGTGTGACGTGAATTTCTTAAAAAACAAGCAGTCGGGCAATCGTATTTTAGGGGGTGTCCGTTACGCTTACACTTCGTTTGACTATGATGTTTCGGCATCACCCGTTGTTGACCCTACGTGGGGAACTCATATTCCCTATAACCTTCACGGGTTGAACGGGAAGAAACATTGGGCAGAGTTGCTCTTTGGTATCGAATCAAAAGTTTGTTCTTTCATTCAAATAGGGTGGTCGGTGCGCTATAAATTTTCCATCAAGGAGGATTGCAGCGACTATGGCAAACCCTGGTATGTGCCTGGTTACGGAAGAAACAAGAATGGAATTTTTGGTGCAAACTTTAACCTTATATTTGAATTGTAACCATTGCCGACGCTTATGAAATACCTCAAAATAGCCTTCTTTTTGTTCTTGCTCGTAGGGACCGTAGTGATTTTGAAAAATCATCAGGTTGAACAATGTGCGCCATATCGCATTGCTGAGGGGCGTATATTTGGCACGCAATATCGTGTGGCATATCAGTCTTCAGAACCGCTTGATAGTGCGATTAAATCCGTACTTCAAGAGGTTGACGCATCGCTTTCAATGTTTAACAAAAAGAGCACCCTTTGGCGCATAAATAACGGTGAAGACAATCGGGTGGATTCGCTTTTTTGCGTAGTGTTTAACGCCTCGCAAGCGGTTGCCGAAGCCACAAACGGCGCTTTCGACCCCACCGTAGCTCCTGCTGTAAATGCCTGGGGATTTGGTACTCAGCAAAAGAGCGCGCTTACAACGTCGGCATTGGATAGCATCGCAGCGTTGGTAGATTACCGAAAGGTGAAACTTGTGGGCGATACGCTACTTTGGCGCGCCGATGAGCGAATGAAATTGGACTTTGGTGCGATTGCCAAGGGCTTTGGCGTTGATTGTGTAGCGGCTATGCTCCAACGCAAGGAAGTTGCGAATTATATGGTTGAAATAGGTGGCGAAGTAATCGTTAGCGGTATAAACGATAAAGGAACTGCTTGGCGTATTGGCATTCAAAAACCCACTACAGATGGTGCTTCCGTTCAAGATGTCATCCAGTTGCATAACGCCGCAATGGCCACGAGCGGAAATTACCGCAATTATTATCTAAATCATGAGGGCAAGCGCGTAGCTCACACCATCGACCCGCGCACAGCCTCACCCGTTTCTCATTCATTGCTCTCAGCCACGGTTATTGCTCCTTCGTGTGCGCAAGCCGATGCCTATGCTACGGCATTTATGGTGATGGGCGTGGATAGTGCCAAGACCATTTTAAGCGCTCGTCCCGAACTCTCTGTCTATCTCATTTACGAAGATGCGGATAGTCTTTGCGTGTATTCAACGATTGAGGAGCGCGTAAATCAATAACGCACGTGCACACCATTTATCGTTAAACTTCCTCTCTATACCGTCAAGTATGCAAGACAGTGCCTTCGTTCGCCTGCAACTTCTCCCGCTCTTTCAGGGAATAAGCAAAGAAGAACTCCTACGCATGTTGGAGCGTGCAAAATTTAATTTTGTAACGGCAGAACCTGGAGAAATTCTGTTTGAAAGTACTACTGCCGCCACCCAGTTGGTATATATCTTAAGTGGTACTGTTACTGCTACACGCATGTATCCTGATGGGTTACAAGTTGTTGAAACCTTTGATGCCCCCATGCTTTTCCAACCTGAATGCTTATTTGGTCCAAATCCCACATGGCGGCATACATTGGTGGCTACAACAGATGTGCAGATGCTATTGATTTCTAAGCAAGATACATTAAATCATCTCATGGATTTCCTGACCTTCCGCCTTGCGCTGCTCAATTACCTTTGTGGAGCGACAGATAAAGAGCAGGCATTTCTTTTGCAACGGGTGGAAACGACTCTTACGGGAAAACTTCTCAATTACCTCAGTCGCAGGGTTACCACCATGAGCGGGAAAAAGATATTCAAGGTAAGCATGAAGTCATTAGCCATGCGCCTCGCCACATCGCGCCTTGCTGTAAGCAACTGCCTACGCGATTTAGAGCGAACTGGTGCCCTGCACGTAGGGCGTGAGACCATTACAGTAAATGATTTTCATCAATTACGCGCACCCAACTAATTTTACCGGATTCGGTTGTTCCGTATAAGTGAGAAACTAAAATTTGTTTTTTATCCCTCATCTCTCATATAGAGTGGGGGATATTTTCATTTAAGTCTCGTTTATTTTGTTTTATTAGGGGTTCTTTTTTAATTAAAACTGACATGATGAATGATTTTCCCCTAAATCTGTAATTGTAAAAAATAGTAGCCCATTTAACAGAAAAAGCAGGGTGCGAATCGGTGCGCATCCTGCTCTGTTTTCTTATTGGGTTTCCACTTTTTTGGTTGGTCGTCTGTATCTTTTTCTTGACTTGTGAGACGCTGATTTTTCACTGTTATTAGGAGTGGAAGAGGACTGTTGTTGTGATTTTTGCGTATGAGTTCTCTTGAACTGCTTCTTTGACTTTTGTGAATGTTTATCTTTAGAGTGGTTCCCGCGTTTCTTGTTATCAGAGTTAAGTGACTCTGGGCTTGGTGCATTAAGTCCTTCAGGAAGCGTAGCTCGGGGAACTTCCTTTTCAAGGAGTTTTTCTATCGAAACAAGTCGGTAGTAATCTTCTTTAGTAACAAGGGTTACTGCCTTACCTGAGCGTCCGGCACGTCCTGCGCGTCCGATTCGGTGGATGTAGTCTTCAGCGTCGTGGGGAGTATCAAAATTGATGACCATAGTAATATCATCAATGTCGATGCCACGGGCTACGATGTCTGTTGCAATGAGCATATCAATCTGACGAGCCTTAAACATTTGCATAGTTTTGTCTCGGTCAGCTTGTACAAGGTCTGAGTGCATTTGTGCAACATTAAACTTAAGGCGCACCATGTCGAGGTAAAGTTCTTTAACTTTTTGCTTCGAAGATGAGAAGACAATGACGCGCTCGGGTTTGGTGTCTTTGAAAAGTGACGCTACGATTTTAAGTTTGTCAGCCTCGTGACAGATGAATACGGATTGGTCTATCGTTTCTGCAGGTTTGCTAATCGCAATGTTGACCTCAACAGGATTATTTGTTATGCTCTTTGAGAGTTGTCTAATCTTGTCTGGCATCGTCGCAGAGAAGAGTATCGTTTGGCGCTCCTGGGGAAGTTGCTTTACAATGGTTTGAATGTCTTCTGCAAATCCCATATCAAGCATACGGT
>JAGBYW010000057.1 GCA_017628555.1 Bacteroidaceae bacterium
AACGAGGAACTCTCTGAAGTAAAATACGCTTTCAAGACTAATTAATTTTTACACAAAAAAAGCGTTGAAGCACAGGTATGACCGTGTGCTTCAACGCTATATTGTTTCATCAGAGTTTAAGTTTGAGGGGTGTTCTTCAAGAACAAATGTAAAAAAGACATACCCCCTCCCCGCCTTTGGCGGTACTCCCCCTAACTTAAGGGGAGAGATGGGTTACATACTTCCTTTGTTATCAAACAACAGTCCCCTACTCGCTCTTTAGTTGGAATCTAAAGCGAATAAATCATTATAAACTCTCCCCTTAAGATAGGGGGAGTACCTCCGTAGGAGGGGAGGGGGTATGAATGCCTAAAACCCAAAAGTTTATTCATCTATTTCTAAATAGGAATCCTCTATGCGCTACTTCCATTGCGGTTCTGAACTCTTCAATTACACACCGCGCAAATCTCATGAAGTAATGATTGGCAACCGTCCCCTTGGCGGTGGCCACCCCATCCGTATTCAGAGTATGACCACCACTGCCACGACCGACACAGAGGGTAGCATTGCGCAGTGTCGCGCAATCATTGAGGCGGGAGGCGATTATGTGCGCCTCACAACTCAAGGCACGATTGAGGCACGCGCTCTTGAGCCCATCCGTAAGGCGCTCAATGAGGCGGGACTTACGAATCCGCTCGTGGCAGATGTACATTTCAACCCCAATGTGGCAGATGTGGCAGCTACGGTGGTTGAGAAGGTGCGCATCAACCCTGGTAATTACGTAGATCCCGCTCGTACGTTCAAGTCTTTGGAATATACGGACGAGGAATATGCTGCCGAACTCCAGCGCCTTGAAGAGCGCTTCACGCGTTTGCTTGATATTTGTCGCGAACACGGAACGGCGCTTCGCATAGGCGTAAACCATGGGTCGCTTTCCGACCGTATTATGTGCCGTTACGGCGATACGCCCGAGGGCATCGTGGAGAGTTGCATGGAATTCTTGCGCATTTGCGTGAAGCAGAATTTCAAGGATGTCGTAATCTCTATTAAAGCCAGCAATACGGTAGTAATGGTGCGCAGCATGCGCCTGCTTTGCGCCGTAATGAACAAGGAGAAGATGACCTTCCCCCTTCACCTCGGCGTGACTGAGGCTGGCGAAGGCGAAGACGGCAGAATCAAGAGTGCAGCAGGCATTGGCGCACTCCTTGCCGACGGTATTGGCGACACACTCCGCGTATCGTTGAGCGAAGCTCCCGAATGCGAAATCCCCGTTGCCTACAAATTGGCTTCGTATGTGATTGAGCAGCGCAACAATCACCAACCCATCACCGCACGTGCCTGTGGTGCCTTCGACTGGCTCCATCCCGAGCGACGCGCTACGATGCCCGTGAAAAACATCGGCGGAACAAATCTCCCCGTAGTGATATCTTGCCGATTGGGTGGGGAAGAGGCCTTCGGAAATGTCATCCCCGACTACGTGTATTGCGGTGGAAAACTTCCTAGGAAGCGCATGGATGGGGTAGGGTATATCCTTGACCTTCCCGAATGGAAGGGTGAAGAAAATACATACCCTGCATTCACGCCCACATCACTTCCCTTCATCGGTGGATGCCGAGCAGAGATGAAGTTCCTGTTCTTGACTTACACAGGATGTAACGCCGAGGTAAAAGCCTTCCTGCGTCAGCACCCCGAAGTAGTTATTGTGGCGCAAAGCAACCATGCCAACCGTCTCGGCGAACAGCGTGCGCTCATCCACGAACTGTGGAGCGAGGGCCTCAACCACCCTGTGATTGCTTTCCAGCACTATGCACTCACGGCTTCGCAGATGGAGGATTTCCAAATCCGTGCCGCAGCCGACTGTGGCGCACTCCTTTTTGACAATCTTATTGACGGCATCTGCCTCTTCAATAATCCGCCCCTGGGTCGCCCAAATATTCCGCTCACACGCCAAGATGACACCGCCTTTGGCATACTCCAGGCAACGCGTCAGCGCACTACGAAGACGGAATACATCTCCTGTCCCGGCTGTGGCCGTACCCTTTACGACCTTCAGGCTACCATTGCCCGCATCAAGGCCGCAACAGCCCACCTCAAGGGACTTAAAATTGCCATCATGGGATGCATCGTAAACGGTCCTGGAGAGATGGCCGACGCCGACTATGGCTATGTTGGCGCAGCCCGAGGTAAGGTCAGCCTTTACCGAGGTAAGCAGTGCGTAGAGAAGAATATTCCCTCCGAAGAGGCAGTCGAAAAGCTCTTGCAGTTGATTGATAGCGACAGAGCGGCTTCGCAGGCATAATACTTTTGAATCTAAAAAAATGATATGGGACTTACTGAAAATTAAGTGCCGAATAATTTGAAATATCTAACTAATATTTTCAACTAAAAGCCAAATAATTTTCAGCCCCAAACACCCCCGAAAAAGTTTCCACATCTTTTTTGCAATTTCCTCCCCTATAATCAGCAAGAAAAGCGTAACTTTGTACCGAGGAAGAGTGCGCGCCCGCGCAGATTCCTTAAATAGTAAACAACATTACCCAAATTATTTATAAAAACATGGCATTCTTAACAGACGAAAAGCTCGTAATCGTTGGTGCAGCTGGTATGATCGGCTCCAACATGGTTCAGTCAGCCCTCATGATGGGCCTCACTTCTAACATCTGCCTCTTCGACGTGTTCTCACCCGAAGGCGTAGCTGAAGAAATGCGTCAGAGCGGTTTTGACAATGTAAACATCACTGCTACTACTGATGTAAAGGAAGCATTCACTGGTGCAAAGTACATCATCTCTTCAGGCGGTGCTCCCCGTAAGGAAGGTATGACTCGCGAAGACCTTCTCGCTGGTAACTGCAAGATTGCTGAAGAACTCGGTAAGAATATCAAGGCTTACTGCCCCGATGTAAAGCACGTTGTTATCATCTTCAACCCCGCTGACCTCACTGGTCTCGTAACTCTTCTCTACTCAGGCTTGAAGCCCGGTCAGGTTACAACTCTCGCTGGTCTTGACACAACTCGTCTTCAGAGCGCTCTCGCTAAGAAGTTCGGCGTAATGCAGAGCGAAATCACTGGTTGCGCTACTTACGGTGGTCACGGCGAACAGATGGCAGTATTCGGCAGCGCAGTTAAGGTTGCTGGTAAGCCCCTCAACGACCTCATCGGTACAGCTGAATTCCCCGCTGAAGAATGGGAACAGATGAAGAAGGACGTAACTCAGGGTGGTGCTGCTATCATCAAGCTCCGCGGTCGCTCTTCATTCCAGAGCCCCTCTTACCTCTCTGTAGAAATGATTCGTTCAGTAATGGGTGGCGAACCTTTCCGTTTCCCCGCTGGTACTTATGTAAGCAACGAAAAGTACAACCACATCATGATGGCTATGGACACAGTTCTCGACAAGAACGGTTGCTCATACAAGATGCCCGTTGGTACAGCTGACGAAATCGCTAAGCTCGATGCTTCTTACGAACACCTCTGCAAGATGCGTGACGAACTCGTTACGCTCGGCATCGTTCCCGCAATCTCTGAATGGAGCTCTATCAACCCCAACCTCTAATCTTTAATTAGAGCAGAAATAAATACTCCGCCCTGCAAGCAACACACTTGCGGGGCGGAGTTTTGTTTTATTTTCTCTAACATATAAAAAAGACCTCAACTAACCAGTAGCAGGGGGCTTCTATAACGATATAACCTGTCCTATTCAAGCAGATTTATAATTTACCCTCTTTTACTTCTTGTATAATATTTATTATAGCATCTGCATGCACCTCTTCTGGTTTACATTGAGGGTGTTCTGTAAGCAAATAATAGACATTCCCTATCTTATAAATATCAATGCTATAGTTAGACCAAGTTTTACTCAACAATAACTGTGGATTGTTATTCCCATTAGCATGAAAAAGAAATTTCCAACCCCAATCTTCATTTGTAAAAAGAACAACAATTTTAGGGGAAAGAATCTCTATTTCTTTCATGAATATATTGGCAACATATTCCCATTGGTAATTACACACCCTTGTCCCTGGATTACCAGCTGAAGGTGCTATTTTGTATAAATTGCTGTACG
Organism: Bacteroidaceae bacterium; assembly: GCA_017628555.1. Taxonomy (GTDB): domain Bacteria; phylum Bacteroidota; class Bacteroidia; order Bacteroidales; family Bacteroidaceae; genus Alloprevotella. The sequence continues at coordinate 4,039 of JAGBYW010000057.1, forward strand.
TAACATGTTCATACCAATCTTCACCATAAAAATTACTGAATGCTTTGCCTGCTGTACGAAAAAAAGGAGAACTCCCAAAGTACTCTATCACCCCTGTTGGTCCGTCATCATAAATTTCATCAAAATTATTATTAACGCCAGTTGTCCAACCATTGTTTGCCCTACCATAATAAATAATACCATCATTAGGCGTTTTAGGAAACTTGTTTCCAACAAATGGAGCCATACAACAATAATCCTGCTCACTTAAAACTGAAATTATCTCATCTTTAAGCATTGGTTCATACAATGGTCTCAAAGCCTCTTTTAATGTGTTCTTCATAGTTTAAAATTTAAGTTAAATAATTCTTTTTGAATCACCCAACGTGGACGTTCCGAGTTGCCGTATCTTCTTGGAATCAAGTTTGCGAAGTTTGAAGACCCAAAGATAACGTTTCGTAACGTCCTTTCGCCACTATTTGTGACTCACCCCGAAAGCCCTTAGGCTGACTGAGTTACTGCAAAGGTAAGGAAAAGAATTATATAGAGACGTTACGAACTATAATTTTTTGATAATTAAAGCGTTATTCATTTTGTACAACATGTCAAAGAGCGTAGCATGAGACGCATCTCATTACGGTGCAAAGATACAACCGTGCGGAGAGGCGTTTCACCCTTTTGTCATTTTTGAAAAAAGTGACACCACAATATAGGTCTATATTATTGCTTAAATTTCACAGGACTGCAAAATTGTTTTCTCACTCACACCCTCAAATTACCACCACGGATTGTCTCAATATTTCGCAAATTTGGATGCTTTGGGTGAAAATCCCGATTTGCATTCGCCTAAAAAATGTAGTATCTTTGCATTGCAGGAAAGGAGGTTGTACCGAACGCGGTATAACCTCCTTTTTAAGTGCTTGATTATCAGGATGTATTTTTCGGAAAACTCGAAAAATGTATCTGATTTAGTGAAAATTATCTCGGACTTTGTGAAAAATATGTCCGACATAATTAAAAATATGTCCGAGATAATTTTTCGGAAGTCGGATAGAGCGTTAAATTTTCTTAATAAATGTTAAAGTTTTAACCAACTTGCGGAGCAAAAATCGGCATTTTTTCAGTCTGAGAATCGTTTCCAGCTCACCAAACGCTAACTTGCCTTCAAATACGCTACTGGCAGCCCATTATTTCACTTTTTTGACTGCTATAAAACAGGTGTGATTTGTTATAATATCCAGGTAATGAATGTGATAAGATGTTCTGGAAGTTGCTATGGCAGGCTTTTTGATTTGTGTCAGAAAAAATGGTAGAAATAGGTGCGGTTGCGTAAAAAGACTTTTGCCTCCGTTGGTCACCGCCCTTTAAATTGGATCACATCCTCACAAGAATGTTTCGCGGACACCTATCATCCTAAACACGTTAGCAGTACCTTATTTGATACTTATGCGCTCTTGAGGTTGACTATACTCCGCACCGATAACGCCGCCTAAATTTGCTTCAAGGTAGTGGCGCAGAATTTCAATATCTGCTCCATAATATTTGAAATCGGGAGTGACGCAACTAAAGATACCCGAACCTCCTAACTCAAGAATCAGATAGTCTAACGTAGCGATGGTATATTGCTGGGCTTTGTCAAGCGGTTGATACGCGTTACTTTGCTGGTCAAGTACCTCAACCTGCGAAACACGGCGCTCGCCTTCACCAATGCTTGCAAACATGCCTGCTGCTTCGTCTTTTATGACGGGGGAGGTGATTTCCTGATTTATCTGGAAGCGCAGACCACTGACTTGCATGAACGTACCCGATTCGGCAGGCAACGCAGAAACTGCATATTCTAACACGTCAAGCAACTGCTCTCCCGAAAGTGTGCCCGTAGCAATCATGTCACCGAAGGGCATCACATTGATGAGGTCGTTAAACAAAATATCGCCACACTTTATGTCCGTACGAATACCCCCACCGTTAATGAGAGCGATGTCAGCACCCGTAAATGTGCGCAGGGCATCGGTACAAAAATCGCCGAGGTTGGATTCCTGCTTGCGTACAATACGCTTTCCGTCGGCATCGTAAATGGTGAGGTCCACTTCACTACTACCTACAACGAAATTACCATCTTCACTCACCTTCTCCTTCAGTTGTTCCACAAATTGTTGGCAATCACTATCAGCCACAACTGCGCCATCGGAGGTATTGATAAGGGATGATTCAAGTGTACCATCGGTATTGATGGTCAACTGACCGATGTATTGAAAATTGCTTCCCGAAGAAGTAAGCAATACAGGGCGACCCTCCTTATTGTTGACAAGCTGCTGTTCGATGACATGATGGTCGTGAGCGTCAATGACGGCATCCAGGCCCGTAGTGCTACTGATGAGTTCCATAGAATTTGCGTGACCTCCAGTTTTGGGAGTGTCGCCCAAATGCGCAAGCGCTATGACATAGTCGGCACCCTCTTGGCGAGCTTTGTTGATGAAGTGTTGCGCATTTTCATAAAAATTCTCGCGCATAAAACTATAAAGCGGATTACCTTGTTCGTCACTCAAACTCGTTACAGTTCCGCTGGTCGTGGTCGTAAGACCTACATAAGCCACATCCACTTCCCCATAACGAATTATCTTATAAGCAGGGTAGGGGTAAGCTCCTGTTTGTACATTCTTAAGATTGGCACAAACGACTGGAGCATCCAAACTTTCGGTAAGCGCAAACATCTGCTGCATGCCGTAATCCAGTTCGTGATTACCCAAAGCCACCACATCATAGCCTACATAATTCATCAACTCGACAATTTGTTCACCTCTTGAAACGGCACCTACAAATCCGCCACTTGCGAAGTCCCCGCAAGACACTGTTGAGACATAATTCGTGCGTGACAAACATTCGTTACGAGCCGTAACAAGCATTGGGTAACCATCGACAGTACAATGAACATCGTTTTCAAACAAAACAATAATCTGTTGTGTAGGCAAGTCGGGCACCTTGCTCTCAACTGGATCATCATCATTACAACCCCAAAACAGGAGGTTACAAATGGCAAAGAGCATTACGAATCCATAACGACTCTTCATGAAAAAATCTCTTGCTTTCATAAGTCTATATCATATATATATGAGTACTTTCTTTTCTGTGAACGAATCCTTAGAATCTTACCCTACTTTCTTCCCCTCTTTCCTATACCACCCGATAAACCATATGAGGGCGATGATGGCGCAGGTGCCACCGATGGCGTAGGAGATGGGTTGGGGGAGGGAAAGACCCTCGGGGGCGATGCAAATGTAAGTGGAGCAGACCAAGGTCATGAGCAAAGCGGGCAAGAGGGCAATGTAGAAGTTTTTTCCGTGGCGCACCAAGTAAACGGTGATGGCCCAAAGGGTGAAGACGGAGAGAGTTTGGTTACACCACGCAAAGTAGCGCCAGATAATCTTGAACCCTTCGGCATCGCTGAGGCTGTAAACGAGCACACCGATGGTGAGCAGGAACAGCGGAATACATATCATCAAGCGCTTGCGAATGGGCGTTTGATCGATGTGCAGGAAGTCGGCGGCAATCAAGCGTGCGGAGCGCAGCGCGGTGTCGCCACTCGTGATGGGCGCAGCCACAATGCCGAGAATAGCTAAGATGCCACCCAACGTGCCGAGCCACTCATTCGAAATGCGTGTTGCCACGGCAGCACCCGAGAATGCTTTGCCCGTCTCGGCATCTATCACACCGTTTTCGTGGAAGAAGTAAGTGGCAGCTGCCGCCCAAATCAGCGCCACCGCACCTTCGGCAACCATCGCTCCGTAAAAGATGGGGCGGCAATGCTTTTCCGACTTCATGCAGCGCGCCATAAGGGGAGATTGCGTGGCGTGGAAACCACTGATGGCGCCACAAGCAATGGAGATGAACATCATGGGGAATATCGGACTCGCCTCGTACTTCACGCCAAATCCGTTCCACATTTCGGGCAGGTCGGGACTCTTCACATAAAGCATCACCAACACGCCCACCGCCATAAACAACAGGGCGAAGGCAAAGAGCGGATAAATTTTACCGATAATCTTATCCACGGGCATCAACGTGGCGAGCACGTAATACAGGAAGATGACGACAATCCAGAAGTAGGCATCCATCCAGTCGGGCGTCATGCCTGCAATCAACTCAGCCGGACCGCTCACGAACACAGCGCCCACCAGTATCATCAACACCATCGTAAAGACGGTCATCACCTTCTTCGTGCGCACCCCTAAATAGCGCCCCACGATTTCGGGCAGACTCTCTCCGCCGTTTCTGATAGACAAGGTGCCCGAGAAGAAGTCGTGTACCGCCCCTGCAAAGATGGTTCCGAACACAATCCAGAGGTAAGACGCCGTGCCAAACTGTGCCCCCATAAT
>JAGBYW010000058.1 GCA_017628555.1 Bacteroidaceae bacterium
AATCTGCACCCCCTCACCAGCAGAGCTGGTCCCCTCCCCCTATAAACAGGGGGAGAGCGCCATCCGGACATATTCCACCCTCCGGACAAATTTAGCCCTCCGGACATTTTCCGCTCTTCAGTCATTCCCCGCCCTCCGGATTTTCCCTCCTTCCATCAAAAAACCGCCTCACCTCTTGCTCATATCAAAATAACTTTGTAATTTTGCACCGTCTTTCGAGAGAAAGCACTTGAAGTTTGTCCCATGGTGTAATTGGCAACACGTCAGGTTTTGGTTCTGTAATTTAAGGTTCGAGTCCTTATGGGACAACAGAACAGGAGAGCAATCCGCAAGGGTTGCTCTTTTTTGTATTTGACAGAAGAACATAAGAGCATAGGATTTTGATGCAAGGACATAAGGTTATAGGTTTTTTGACATAAGAACATAAGAGCATAAGTTTTTGACGCAAGAATATGAGGGTATATTATCACCTAAAATTATGTTCTTATGTTCTTATGTTCTTATGTCTTAAACTCTTTTACCATTCAGATGGAGTAGTTCTTGTGTAAGAAAGTTGTCGCCAAAATCCCTTAAAATCTCTTCTGTTTTCATGGTTCTTTTCCCCTGTCCTGTGACCGCTAATTGAAACTTTTTTTGTAAATTTGCAAAGAATATAAGACTGATAATAACGACATTCTATAATGGAAGAAATTGAAAAGAAAGGCGCTGAGTATTCGGCGAGTAACATTCAGGTTCTTGAAGGTTTAGAGGCGGTGCGTAAGCGCCCTGCGATGTACATTGGTGACATCAGCGAGAAGGGGTTGCATCACCTTGTTTACGAAACTGTAGACAACTCTATCGACGAAGCGCTTGCAGGATATTGTAAAAATATTGAGGTTACTATCTGTGAGGATAATTCTATCGTAGTACAGGACGACGGTCGCGGTATTCCCGTAGATATGCACCCGAAAGAAGGTCGCTCGGCTTTGGAAGTCGTAATGACGGTGCTCCACGCCGGTGGTAAGTTTGATAAGGGTTCTTATAAAGTATCTGGTGGTCTTCACGGCGTGGGTGTGAGTTGTGTGAATGCACTTTCTACACGCATGCTTTCGCAGGTGTTCCGCGATGGTAAGATTCACCAGCAGGAATATGCCAAGGGTAAGCCTGTTTATCCTGTTGCTGTAGTGGGTGTAACCGACTTGCGCGGTACGCGTCAGCAGTTCTGGCCCGACCCCGAAATTTTCAGCACTACGGTGTACAAGTACGAGATTTTGGCAAACCGCATGCGTGAACTTGCCTACCTCAATGCTGGTATCCGTATTAAACTGACCGACTTGCGCCCCGATGAAGAAGGCAATACACGCACAGAGACCTTCTACTCAGAACTTGGTTTGCGCGAATTTGTACGTCATATCGACTCAGGGCGTACACGCTTGATTGACGATGTGATTTACTTGAACACTGAAAAGAATGGCATGCCTATCGAAGTGGCGATTATGTACAACACTTCGTATTCTGAAAACATTCATTCGTATGTCAACAATATCAACACCATTGAAGGTGGTACGCACCTTACAGGTTTCCGCACAGCCTTGACACGCGTCTTGAAGAAGTACGCTGAAGAGACTGCGCAGAAGCAGATTGAGAAGGCGAAGATTGAAATCTCGGGTGAAGACTTCCGCGAAGGTCTTACGGCAATTATCAGCGTAAAGGTGGCTGAACCCCAGTTTGAAGGTCAGACAAAGACGAAACTCGGTAACTCTGAAGCTGCGGGTGCAGTGAATCAGGCAGTGGGTGAAGCATTGACCATCTACCTTGAAGAGCATCCCAAGGAAGCGAAGATGATTGTTGACAAGGTAATCCTTGCAGCAACTGCCCGTGTGGCAGCGCGTAAGGCACGTGAAAGCGTGCAGCGCAAGAGTCCACTTGGTGGCGGTGGTTTGCCCGGTAAGTTGGCAGACTGTTCTTCTCGCAAACCCGAACAGTGTGAACTCTTCCTCGTCGAAGGGGACTCTGCAGGTGGTTCGGCAAAGTCAGGTCGTAGCCGTGCAACACAGGCGATTCTTCCCCTCCGTGGTAAGATTTTGAATGTAGAAAAGTCTATGTGGCACAAGGCGTTTGAGAGTGATGAAGTGAACAATATCATTACAGCGCTCGGCATTCGCTTCGGTGTAGACGGTGAAGACTCTAAGGTGGCAAACATCGAGAAGTTGCGTTACCATAAGGTGATTATCATGGCCGATGCCGACGTGGACGGTCACCACATCGAAACACTCGTAATGACGCTCTTCTACCGCTACTTCCCGCAGCTCATTCACGCGGGTCACTTGTATTTGGCAATGCCCCCGCTCTACCGTTGTAAGAAGGGTAAGATCGACAAGTATTGCTATACCGACGAAGAGCGCGATGAATTTATCCGCGAGTATGGTGATGGCAATGAAAACTCAATCACCCTCCAGCGCTATAAAGGTCTTGGTGAAATGAATCCCGAACAACTTTGGGAAACAACAATGGACCCTGAGCGCCGTATGCTCAAGCGTGTGACGATTGAAAATGCTGCTGAAGCTGACTACATCTTCTCTATGCTCATGGGCGAAGACGTAGGCCCCCGCCGCGACTTCATCGAAGCCAATGCGGCGTATGCGGAAATTGATGCGTAAATTTATAAGGTGGGAGGTTTTAAGGTTATAAGGTTTAAGTGGCCTTGTAGGCTTAAAACCTCCTTGTTATTTAAGCGGTATTTGTATTTCGGGTGGTGCTCAAGTCCGGATGGCGCTCTCCCCCTGTTTATAGGGGGAGGGGACCGCTTGCGGTGAGGGGGTGCAGATTACGCACCGCATGGCATACTACTAACTCCTCACTACTAACTCCTCACTGTATTCGGCACCCCCTC
>JAGBYW010000059.1 GCA_017628555.1 Bacteroidaceae bacterium
AAAATTATTAGTAAGAAAAAAAAAATTATTAGTAACATATTTTAAAAAAGGTTACTAATAATTTTTGGTAGGTCTAAGTCGCTGATTATCAGGAGTATTTAATGGCGAAAAATTGTTACATTTTTAGCGTATGCGAATACCCTTTGTGAGCACTTCTATATGCTCGAAATTTTCATCTTTATTGTATGCCACAGACTAACGTCAATGGGCACTAATGCCATACGGAACGAATGCGCTCCGATTGGTATTAGTGCCCATTTTACATACTACTTTATCACAATCCGCTCCACGGACTGCTCCTTCACCTTGTCGAAGGGGTGCACTTGATACTTTACTTTATTGAAGTCAATCTTCGCCAGTTCGATACACCGAATGGTGTTGTTGTAAGCCGTCTTGAAATACACTTTGCGGTGTGTCAAGTCAATTACAGAAGTCCAATGCGTAGCGCTGGGAATGTCGGGCGCTGCCCCTTGCGGGTGTTCCGTTCCGATGGGCAGGTCAAAGTTGTTGAGAATGTGGAAACATTGTTTCACGGTGCTGAAAGCGTCTTCTAATTGGGGTGCTGTGGCGCGGTAGAAGGCGGCGCGCACGAAGCGTGAGGGAGGAGTGGCGTCGCCGGGCAGTCCAAGAAAACCGCTATTGCCGCCCATGGGGAAAAGTTCCTGCTTGCCCAAAATTTGGCGTTGGGCATCTCCGGGAAAGAGGTTCACATAATTGTTTAGATTGGTAAGGTGCCACTGAAAATCTGGGGCATTGGTGAGCACGCCCACCGTGTTTTCATAAAAATGGGGCACACCGTCCATAATTTCAAGCACTACCTGACGCCCACTGGCATCGCCAATTCTCCAATGCACCACCGCCTCATTGTCTAACCCCACAATGCGCAGGTCTCCCGACTGAATGGCGTTCATGACCTCCTCTACCGTAGCAAATTGGGTGAGCATCCATTGGTTCAGTTGCAAGTCGCCAATCGTTTTCTCGCGCAAACCTTCTTCAAAAGGTTGGTAACTGCCGTAGTGCGGAAAGAAGAACAGTCCTGTGGACAACCCTTTTTCGTTAATCCCCTCGGCAATAAATTCTTCGCGCACCACGGAAAGTCCGACGACACCATATTTCGCCACAAACTTCATGCCGTTAGCATCCACGGGCGTAAAGGATTGCAACTCCTCGCCACGAGGAATCACCACATACATCCCCGGCAAATCCATTTGCGCCCCCTCAATGGTGCGCGCTTGAATGTAACTTCCATCCTTGGCAGTAAGCGAAATACCCGTGCAGGCCATTCCGACAATCGCATTGCTCATAGCAACGACTCCTAAAACAATCTTTTTCATAACATAAGTTTTTTAAGACGTTGCAAAGGTATGGTGCGCAAAACGGTTGGTGCTAACAGTTTATCATAAATAACCTTAACGGGAAGTATAATAAAACTTAATACAAGTTTCGCACGTGCTCAACTTGTTAGGTCTTAAGGTTATAATGTCGCTTCGCTTGTGAGGTTATGAGGTTATAAGGTTATAAGAACCATCCGCATGGCAGTTGTACTCTGTACTCTAAAAATTGTACTCTGTACTCTGTCATCTGTACTCTACTCTCTACTTACCCACCCGCTTCACCAACTCTTCAAATTGGTCAAGATTGCGCGGGTCGGCATTTACTTCTAAGAGGTGGCCTTCGCGGTCAATGAGGAAATAAGAGGGATAGGAGTTGACTTTCAAGAAGTCTTCGACAGCGCTTTGTTGGTCAGCGGGCAAATTGACATGCCCCACGTTTTCGCCCGTTACGTTGTACTCGTTGATGACATTCTTCCACGAAATTTCGTTAGAGTTATTAGCCATGTAGAGGAAGAACATGTCGTAAGGCTTCATGCGTTCGTAAAGTTCCTGACTGTGCTTCATGGCTTCCTTACAAGGACCGCACCAAGTGCCCCACACATCTATCAAGATGATTTTGCCTTTCCAGGGTTCGATAATCTTGCGCAAAATCTGTTCTCCCTCAGTGATGCCTTCCAGATTGTCGGTAGAGAGCAGGTTCGTGGAGTTGGAGAAATCCTTTCGGGACAATGCTTCGTACTTCTCATTCAACGCCAAAACTTGCTGACGGGCAAAGTCCAACTTGATATTTTCATTCAGCCAATCAATTGTCATTTCTGCGAGCGGTTGACGCATATCGTTTATATAATCATACAGTATGTGCGCAGTATAAAAGTCGCGCAAAACGGAACCACACTTTACTTTCTCTGTGACTCTTTGCGCTCTGTCAATTAGGTCTGCTTCTCGCAATTCTGATTGTAGTCGTATAAACACCTTATTGACTTGCGCCACCAATTCGCCATTGTTAAAAGCCTCCACCAAAGCTT
>JAGBYW010000060.1 GCA_017628555.1 Bacteroidaceae bacterium
CCATTGCTGAAGAACCTTATTATGAGCGCACCTATGTGGCTGAACTCAGCAATGGAAAAAACAATTATGGTATCACCAAGGAGGATGGTACGCAAGAGCGGATGTTTGTTCTCACTCGCATCACCACCGAAATGCACGATGCGCTCTTCTCGGGCGGACCGTTGCCCGGTGTGGAGCAAGTGAGGCACAATGCCTTCCTTGGCGGTATCACTATGGGCGGAAGCATGACCTTTACCATGCCCGACGGAAGCGAACGCATGGGAGCATACCGTTATTATGTGACACAAGCAGAGGACCTCAACTTCTGGGGTATCCGTTCGGCGCTGACGGGCGAGAAGATTCCCGTGCTGGGCAATAAGGAAATCGTCATCAGCGAAATGCATGCGCGCGAGATTTTTGGCAACGAGAATCCCGTAGGGTGCAGCGTGTCCATGTATCACAATGGCGAATGGAAAACATTCACCATCCGCGATGTCTATGCCTCAGAGCGCATTGCCGACGGCGTGAGTGACGGAATGTACACCTATGTGGAAGGAGTGAAGGACTATTACCATATCAATTATGGTCTTGTTTTGCAAGAAGGAACAAACCCCAAGGACGTTGAAGCAGAGATGACGCGCCGCCTGAAAACGCTTGACCCGCAATTTAGCGCACGCCTCACGCCCCTGAGTAAAAAGATAGACGAGCAAACGGGCCACATGAGTGTTACCCGCACTATTGTTTACCTCATTAGTTCACTCATCCTCGCCGCAGCCTTAATCGGTTTCCTGAAAATGCAGTTGCAACTCTTCCGTATGCGCCAACGCGAGGTGGCTTTGCGACGTGTGCACGGCGCTTCGCGTCGCAGCATCTTCCGCCTCTTTGCCTGTGAAACGCTTCTCACCTTCCTGCTTTCCGGCATTGTGGCATTCATTCTTGCCACCTTACTCATCGACTTCGCTAATGCCTCGCTCACGCCCTATCTTAACGAATTTGGTTGGCACATCGAGGGAGTTTACGAAAGTGTGGCGGTAATACTTTTGGCTGTTGTGCTCATCAGTTTCTTCGTAGTGTGGCTCACCGTCCGCACTATGGTGCGCCAGCGCCAAAGCATGACGATGCAGTTGCACCGTAGCCGTGGGCATGCCCTGCGTAACACGATGCTGGGCATACAGATTGCTATCTGCATCCTCTTTGTGGGCGGAAGCCTTGCCTTGACGCATTTCAGCGAACTGGCATTAAGGGAAATGAATGTGCCGGAGAATGATGATTTCTACAAGGAGTGCATCTGCGTACGCCCCTACGAAAGTGATTTGGATTCACCCAAACTTCTGGAACACTTGCGCACAGAGGCGCAGGGCATAGAGCGCTTCATCCCCATGAATCACGACTTTCTCCAGTCAAAGGAAATTCAGGAAGATTCTACGGCTAACGAAGAACAGGGAACTGTCTTTATTCAAGAGTGCATGGTGGGCGACACCGCCATCTTCGACTTTTTGAACATATCTATCAACTGGATGCTTCCCCCAGAGGAGCGCCACGACTGCATCCTGATGAGCGACTCGCTCTATGCCATGATGGAAAGATATGGCTTCAATGCCAATGGTTGGTTCCTGCCTATTGATAAAGAACCCCTGCGCATCGGTGGTACGTTCTCCACTTGGCCTTATACTGATAACACCCGCATTACGCAAAAGTACAAAGTGGTACACTTGGGAAACTGGCGCGACGAGGATGTGACCGAGATTATTGTCCAACCCAAGGAGGGTGCTTACGACCGCGTCTTTGCCGACCTCACCGAAGCCCTACAACGCATCAATCCCAAACCTTTAGAACCATGTGTGACCAACCTTCGCGATGCGCTCGACGACGAAATCTTCTTCATCGAAATCATGCGTGATGCCTCGTGGATACTCTCCAGCATCTGCCTCGTCATTTGCCTCATGGGCATCTGGAGCACTATTGCCCTCGACACCCGTTCGCGACAGAAAGAAGTGGCACTCCGTAAGATTCACGGCGCTAAGCGATGGGACATCATCCTGCTTTTCGGTCGCCTCTACCTGTGGCTCATCGGCATCGCCGCCATTGTCAGTACGCCCCTCATCCTCCTCTTCAACACCCTCCTGAAAGACTGGGCAAGAAACGGTTTTATCAATGGTATGGCAGAGCGTCTCTCTCCCACACTCCCCATCCTCGGTGCCCTCCTCATCACCGCCCTTGTCATCCTCCTCATCGTTGGTTACCACCTCCACCAAGTGTTGCGCGTACGGCCTGCGGAGATGATTGCGAAGGAATGATGTATGAAAGGAGAAAGACCATGCTGACTATCTCTCCAAACTCACTGCTGTTCCCACGCGCGACCTTTAAGACTTTAAAGACCTTAGAGACCTTGACTCTCCAAGCGCACAAGCATTCGGGCTGAAAGCCCAAAAGCACCCAGCTCAGGGCAAGGCGAACAACGTGATCCGACACCCTGGGTGGATAACGTCCCGGATGGTGCGCCCTACAGGGGCAAAAGCAAAAAACTC
>JAGBYW010000061.1 GCA_017628555.1 Bacteroidaceae bacterium
ATTGCGGTACACACGTCCGGGGCAAATCACGCGGATGGGAGGTTCGCTTTGCTCCATCACACGGCTCTGTACGGAGCTGGTGTGCGTACGGAGGATGATGTCGGGGCGTGCTTCAATGAAGAAGGTGTCCTGCATGTCGCGTGCGGGGTGATCATCGGCAAAGTTCATCGAACCAAACACGTGCCAGTCGTCTTCCACTTCAGGACCTTCCGCCATAGCGAAACCGAGGCGTGCGAAGATGTCAATAATTTCGCGCTTCGTGAGCGAAAGGGGGTGACGTGTGCCGAGCTTCACGGGGTAAGCCGTGCGCGTAAGGTCGAGGTCAGAGAGGTCGTCTTCAGAAGTGGCGATATTGAGGCGGAGTTCAGCCAACTTCTCTTGAAGCGCCGTCTTGAGTTCGTTGATGCGCATACCCACTTCGCGCTTCTGCTCGCCAGGAACATTGCGGAAGTCTGCCATGAGGTCGTTCAAAAGCCCCTTCTTCGAAAGATATTTAATACGGAGCGCTTCGAGTTCCTTCTCATCAGCTGCGCTCAAAGTTTGGATTTCACCGAGTAAATTTGAAATGCGTTCTAACATAGTTGAGTGTGAAAAAAGGAGAAAGGAGAAAGGAAAAAGGAGAAAGTCCATGCGGTATCAGCTTCTCACTTGTTCGCTCCTCGTTCTCATTTGGGAAAACTTCTGCAAAGTTAGGTATTTTATTTGAGAAAGGTCGGTAAGTTTTAGAGAAAAAGGTGTAAATTTGCTTCTTGTAACTACTCAAAATTAACGGATGAAAAGAAGTTTGTGGTTGGGGCTGCTCTTAATGACCATTTTTACGGCGTGCCGAAAGGCGCCCGTGGAGGAAAAGCGCCCCTCTATCAACATAGATTCTGTGCTTGCCCTACCGCCCGACACGTTGGAGTGGGAAGAGCTTGAGATTCCCTCGGGTGCCGATGGGTTGTTTGACGACTTCATGTTCAACTTCGTGCGCAATAGCCGCTTCCAGGAGGAGCGCATTGCCTTCCCCCTACCCGTACAGAATGGCAGGGATATGAGCAAGATTGAGCGCGAGGAGTGGACCTTCGACCGCTTGGAAGTGCTTGAAGAGGTAAACACAATGATTTTCGACGAGGAGGCAGACATGACTTGCGCCCAAGACACGAGCGTAAACGAGGTGAAGGTGGAGTTCATCTTCTTCCATTGCGATAGTGTGAAGCAGTATGTCTTCAAGCGCTTGGAAGGTCGCTGGAAACTCACGGGACTTAATTGGCAATCATTTAAGCGCCATGCAAACGGCGAATTTTACGCCTTCTACAAGCAATTTGCGACCGACTCGCTCTTCCAACGCAAGCGCATTCGCAATCCTTATGTGTTTAAGACCTACGACGAATACAGCAACGAGGAAGTCTTTGGCGATGTTTCGGCAGACACTTGGTGGGATTACTCTCCCGAATTGCCCAAGGAGATGCTCACCAACATCAATTACGGACAATGCCGACGCGACTCCCACGAGCGCTACTTGGTCATCACAAGTCCCTCTACGGGCATATCCTCCACACTCAAGTTCCGCTTGATTAAGTGGCAATGGAAATTGGTACAATTAGAAAACTGATTTGTAAAGGAGAAAGGAAAAAGGAGAAAGACCATGCGGAACTTAAGTGCACCAGCTACTTTCTCATTTCTCATTTCTCATTGTAAAGGAGAAAGAAAAAGGAAAAAGGAGAAAGACCATGCGGAACTTAAGCGCGCCAGCAACTTTCTCATTTCTCATTTCTCATTTCTCATTTCCCTCCTATGTTTATCAAAGAAAATTACTCCCTCCTCCCCCATAACACCTTTGGCATTGACGCCAAGTGTAAGCGCTTCGTGGAATATTCCAGCGAGGCGGAATTGCAAGAGTTTCTCCGCTCACGCGATGCCGAAGAGCCCCTTCTGCATATCGGTGAGGGGAGCAATCTCGTTTTTACAAAGGACTTTGACGGCACCATCCTTCACTCCGCTATCAAGGGCAAGCAAGCATTTGCTGGTCCCGACATGGTGATGCTCATTGTGGGCGCGGGTGAAAACTGGGACGACCTCGTGGCATGGTGTGTCGAACAAGGATATTACGGCCTTGAAAACCTCTCGCTCATCCCTGGAGAAGTGGGTGCGGCGGCGGTGCAAAACATCGGTGCGTATGGCGTAGAGATTGCCGATTTCGTGGCAAACGTAGAGGCTATCAACCTCGAAACGGGCGTGCACGAATTCTTTAGTGATAGTGCTTGTAAATACGGGTATCGCGAAAGCGTATTCAAGAAGGAAGGCAAGGGTGCGTATGCCATTACGCGCGTTCACTTGCGCCTCAGCCGCACCTTTACGCCCCAGTGTACTTACGGCACCATTGAACAAGAACTTGCCCAGCGTGGCATTTCTACACCTACGGCAAGCGAACTCCGCCAAGTCATTATTGACATCCGCAAGAACAAGCTCCCCGACCCTAAAGAAATCGGAAGCGCGGGTTCGTTCTTTATGAATCCCGTAATCAGCCATGAGGAATTTGAACGCCTCAAAACCACTTACCCTGACATTCCTAACTACCCTCAAGCAGAGGGCGTAAAAGTCCCCGCAGGGTGGCTCATTGAGCAATGCGGATGGAAGGGAAAATCACTTGGCAGAGCGGGAGTATATGAAAAGCAAGCCCTCGTACTCGTCAATCGTGGTGGCGCAACGGGCATAGAAGTTGCCACACTCGCCAATACTATTGTTGCGGACGTTCAAAAGAAGTTTGGAGTGAAGATTACACCTGAAGCGAATATCATTTAGAGGTTGTAAGGTTTTAAGGTTGTGAGGTTTTAAGGCATGCAGCATAAATAACAACAATAATATCCAACACTCCGAACGGTAACCTTAAAGTCGAACACCCCGAACGGCATTTCTCCTTTTTCCTTTCTCATTTCTCATTTCCCCATGCGTCTCACCATTCTCGGCACCGGCACCAGCACAGGCGTTCCCCAAGTTGGGTGTACGTGTCCCGTGTGTACTTCTTCCGACCCTCGCGATAAGCGCTTGCGTTGCTCCGCCCTGCTTGAAGGAGATGGCGGAGAATGTATTTTGATAGATTGTAGCGCTGATTTTCGCCAACAAGTTTTGAATTTTCAAGCCCTTCACCCCGCAACGCTTCGCGAAGTGGGAAGCGGCGACCCTGATAATCCTCACCATCTGCGCCTTTTCCCTATCGATGCCTTGCTCATCACGCATGAGCATGCCGACCACACGGCGGGAATTGACGATTTGCGCCCCTTCCAAGTGTTTGGCGACGTGTGTATTTACGCCGAAGAGATGGTGGCAAACAACTTACGCCAACGCCTCCCCTATTGTTTCCGAACGAACAAATATCCAGGAGTGCCCAGCATCGAACTTCGCCACATTCGCCCGCATGAGGAACTAACGATTGGAGGCATAAGTATTCTTCCCCTCCGCGTGATGCACGGCAATTTGCCCATCCTTGGGTTTATCTTCAACAACCGCCTGGCGTACATCACCGACATGAAGTCTATCCCCGAAGAGGATGAAACTTTGCTCAAGGGTATTGACACCCTCATCGTCAACGGACTTCGTGTGCAACCTCATAATACTCACCAATCTATCTCCGAGGCGGTTGCCTTCGCCCAGCGCGTTGGAGCGCGCCAAACGTGGCTCACACATTTCTCACATTCAGCGGGTCTTCACGCCGAAAGCGGAAAACTCTTGCCTGAGAATGTGGCATTTGCCTACGACAATCTTGACATTTTCATCCCCTAACTCCTATAGATTATTCACATACTCCATATAGATATGGCTCGTAAAAAGAAAGAACTCCCCCTTCTTGAGAATATTCTCATCACCGACGTTGCCGCCGAAGGAAAGGCAATTGCTAAGGTGGACAACCTTGTAATTTTCGTCCCCTACGTAGTACCTGGCGATATCGTTGACCTCCAAATCAAGCGTAAGAAGCACAGTTATGCCGAAGCAGAGGCGGTGAAAATTCACAAACTCTCTGACCAGCGCGTTGCCCCCGTATGTCAGCACTTCGGTGTGTGTGGTGGTTGCAAGTGGCAATGCTTGGCGTACGAACATCAGTTGGCTTACAAGCAGAAGCAAGTGGTGGACAACCTCACACGTATCGGCAAAATTGAACTCCCCGAGATTTCGCCCATCCTCGGAAGCAAGGACACTTACGGCTA
>JAGBYW010000062.1 GCA_017628555.1 Bacteroidaceae bacterium
AAAAACGGATGCCTACATCAGACATCCGTGGAGTTAAGTGAAACGTACATACTCCAACCTTGCTGCAACAAGGTCATGAGTCTTATCAAAGTCACCGTCAGTTTGGCACTATGATGGTGGCTTTTTCTTTATAACTTTGATAATATAACGTCAAAAGTACGCTTTTATTGTTACAAGTCCCAAAGTTTCTACAAATATAAACGCATAACCAAGCCTAATGGTTGAGGAATTGACACTATATAACAGCTAATTTAGTTTAGGTTTGGAAACGTATAAGTCCCAAATAATTTAATTGTTAAAATCTATAGGCGCTGGAATCGTTACATATTATAGATGATACGTCTTATTAAGTAGATGGTTTTATTTGATAGTAGGTTAACTTGTTATCTGTATTTTGCAATTAAGATACTTAAATGTAAGAATTGTATTTTTAAGTAAAAAATCTGGTTGTATCCTTGTTTAATAAATAAATTAGTCGTAATTTTGCATCGCAAACGAGAAATAAATACTCTTGCACTCTTAGCTCAGTTGGTAGAGCAACTGACTCTTAATCAGTGGGTCCTGGGTTCGAATCCCTGAGGGTGTACAAAAGTTCTCGTTCTGCAATGCACTCTTAGCTCAGTTGGTAGAGCAACTGACTCTTAATCAGTGGGTCCTGGGTTCGAATCCCTGAGGGTGTACTAATCTTTTAATTCATAACACGCACTCTTAGCTCAGTTGGTAGAGCAACTGACTCTTAATCAGTGGGTCCTGGGTTCGAATCCCTGAGGGTGTACGAGTTATTCGAGATTGACAATCGTAAGGTTGTCAATCTTTTTTTGTGATTAAAGTCAAAATATTCTGTGATTGGTGCGATAGTTTGTTATAAAAAACTTAATTTTGCTTTCAATAATTAAACTAGGACTTACAAAGTGGTAACAAAAGAAAGCATTCAAGCGCTTATTGATAGTGGGGCGTTAGATGAAGCTTTGGGTTTGATAGATACAATGCTTCAAGTATCGCCAAATGATGATGCGCTCTACTACCTTAAAGGAAAAACCCTGATGAGAATGGGTGAGTGGAAGAAAGCAACAGATGCTTACCTCCAAGCACAAGCGCTAAATCCTGATGGACCCGCTCAAGAACAGTTGACGATGATTAAGGATATCATGGACTTTTATAATAAGGATATGTATAATCATTAGAGTTCTTGCTGTTTAAGGACTTAAGGTTGGTTCGTTAAGCGTTCTTCATAACCATTTATCACAGGTAGATTTTAGATAACCAAATTAGAATATATAACAGTACCCACTTTCAGTGTGTGGTGCAAATTACTCACAAGAACCATTATGGCAAAGATTGTAGGAGCCGTGGTGATCAACACCGAGCGATGCAAGGGATGTAACCTTTGCGTTGTGGCTTGCCCCAAGAAATGTTTGTCGCTCAGCGGCAAGGAAGTAAATCATAAGGGTTATGCATTTTGTGTAGATGTACAACCCGAGGAATGTATAGGATGCAGTTCGTGTGCTATTGTTTGCCCCGATGCTTGCATCACGGTGTATAAAACAAAGATTGACGCATAAAAAGTTATGAAGCAAGATAAGGAAGTCCTTTTGATGAAAGGAAATGAGGCTATCGCGCATGCTGCAATTCGTTGTGGATGTGACGGTTATTTTGGATATCCCATTACGCCTCAATCAGAGATTTTGGAAACATTGGCTGCAGAAAAACCTTGGGAAACTACTGGTATGGTGGTGCTTCAGGCTGAAAGTGAAGTAGCCTCAATTTATATGATTTATGGTGGTGGTGCTTCAGGTAAGCGCGTGATGACTTCTTCATCAAGTCCTGGGGTCGCACTCATGCAAGAAGGTATCACCTATATGGCTGGTGCTGAAGTTCCTGGTGTCATTGTGAATGTACAGCGTGGTGGTCCTGGTTTGGGTACAATCCAACCCTCACAAGGTGACTACAATCAGGCAACTCGTGGTGGCGGTAATGGTGACTACAATGTCATCGTATTGGCACCCTGCTCTGTACAGGAAATGGCAGACTTCGTAGATGTGGCTTTTGACTTGGCGTTTAAGTATCGCACTCCGGTGATGATTCTCTCTGATGGTATTATCGGTCAGATGATGGAAAAGGTGGTGCTTCCTCCCTTCAAACCCCGCCGTACGGAAGAAGAAATTAAGGCAACTTGTCCTTGGGCTACAACTGGTAAGGGCAAGCGCGAAAAGCACAATATCATTACATCGGTAGAACTTCAGTCGGAAGTGATGGAGCAGAACAACCTCCGTCTCCAGGCGAAGTATGCTGAAATTAAGGCCAATGAAGTGCGCTATGAAGTAAGCGGTATGGAAGATGCCGACTACATGATTGTTGCCTTTGGTTCGGCTGCACGTATCTCGCAAAAGGCTGTGGAATTGGCGGCTGAAAGAGGTATCAAGGTGGGTGTGTTCCGTCCTATTACGCTTTGGCCCTTCCCCGAAAAGGAAATCCGTGAATATTCAAAGAACCTCAAGGGTGTGTTGACTATGGAAATCAATGCCGGACAGATGGTTCATGATGTACGTTTGGCTGTAGGTGAGCGTATTCCCGTAGAGCATTTCGGTCGCTTGGGTGGTATTGTTCCCGATCCCGAAGAAGTAGTAGAAGCACTTGTAGCGCTTACAAAGAAAGCTAATGGTTAGTAATCCCAACGAACGACATTCCATCTTTGAGCGTCTAAATCACCCCGAACGAGAAGAGCGTCAACGCATGAAAGAGCGCAAGATGTTGATACTCCGCAACATTCTCAACGCAATATTTATGCTACTTGCCGCCGCAACGATGATTGGCATTTGGGCTTTTCCTGAATATACCAATCAGTGGTATATTATTGGACTCATTGCCGTGTGTATTAAAATCGTAGAGGTGATGTTTAGAATGCCTGGAATGAAAAAATATAAGAAATAAGAATTCATATGCGTAAAGAAGATATTATCAAACCCGAGAATTTGGTGTATGAGAAACCCAAATTGATGAACGATACGGACATGCACTATTGTCCTGGATGTTCACACGGTGTTGTACATAAACTCATTGCTGAAGTCATTCAGGAAATGGGATTGGAGGAAGATGCTATTGGTGTCTGCCCCGTAGGTTGCTCCGTATTTGCTTACAGATACCTTGATATTGACTGGCAAGAAGCGGCACATGGTCGTGCACCAGCTCTCGCTACTGCTATCAAGCGCTTGTGGCCCAATAAGTTGGTGTTCTCTTATCAGGGAGATGGAGACATTGGTTGTATCGGTACAGGTGAAGCTATTCATGCCTTGAACCGTGGTGAAAACATTGCTATGATTTTCATTAACAATGCTATTTATGGTATGACAGGCGGTCAGATGGCTCCCACTACGTTGATTGGTCAGAAGACGGTGACTTGCCCCTATGGTCGCGACCCTCAGTTGCACGGTTATCCTTTGAAGATTTCCGAAATGGCAGCACTTTTGGAAGGCACTTGCTTCGTATCGCGCAATAGTGTGCAGAATGTAGCGGCTATTCGCAAGACCAAGAAGGCCATCCGCAAGGCTTTTGAAAATTCATTGACTGGCAAGGGTTCTAGTCTTGTAGAAATCGTTTCTACATGTTCTTCAGGTTGGAAGTTGACACCCGTTAAGGCCAACGAATGGATGGAGGAAAACATGTTTAAGTATTATCAATTGGGCGACCTTAAGGATAAAGAATAAGGTGCTCCGAAGTATTCTGAGATATGAAACAAG
>JAGBYW010000063.1 GCA_017628555.1 Bacteroidaceae bacterium
CCACAAAAAAAATAATACCTTTGCGACCTGTATAGAAAATACTGACATTTCAAATTAACAAAATAAAAACTAAACGACATGAAGAAAATGTTTTTCTACGCCGCAGCGCTCTGCTTGACTGCGGTAGGCTTCGTTTCTTGTACAGGTGAAGATGAAGCATTCCCCGCTCCTGTTGTGAGCATCACAGAAGAAGAAGTTGCAGTGCCTGCTGAAGGTGGTGCAGTAGCTTTCAACTTGACAGCTCCCTCAAATGAAGCGTTCACAGTAAAGACTCCCGAATGGATTGAGTTTAACGAAGGTGCAACTGTTACACGTGGCGTAAACTCTTCTGCTGCTTACCACTTCACAGTGGCTCCCGCAGAATCTTGTCAGGAACGTACAGGCGCAATTTACATTGTTGCTGCAAGCGGCCTTCAGGACTCTTTGGTTGTAGTTCAGGAAGGCGTTAAGTTTGCTGTGGATATGGAAACAGCAACTGCAACATCTGCTGGCGGAACATTAGTTGTAAACCTTACTGCAGTTGACGGTTACGATGTAGAAATGCCCGAGTGGATTACAATGAACGAAGATCCCGGTGTGACTCATGAAGGTGTTCAGACTGCAAAGGTAACTTTCGATGTTGCTCAGAACACAACAGGTAAGGAACGTCAGGGAGAAATTAAGTTTACTTGCTGTGACGAATGTGCGCAGTCAGTAACAATCACTGTAGTACAGCAGGGCCTCAATGTTGATAAGATGGTTAAGTATAGTGGTACATTACAGTCACTTGCTTACGGTGATGTTTACGAAAACACAATCGGTCTTATCTGGGATGAGGAAGATGCTACAAAGGTTTACGTATGTAATATCGAACCTTACTATGCTGCTGGTGGTTACACTGTAGATAAGGGCTTCAACTTCATTGAAGCGACTTACGATGCAGAAAATAATATGATCATCATCGCTCCAGGTTCTTACTTCAATATTGGCGAACTCTTTTTCGCAAGTACTTCATCTGCTGACTTGAACAGTGACATCGGTTACGGTTACTTGTTGCTCAACGCAGATAAGACTCAGATCCAACAACCCTACGCATTCTACACAGCTTACTTCAATGCTGACAATTCAATGGGCGCTGAAGACGCTTACGCTGGTGGTGTAATTTACACAAAGGTTGCTGAATAATTTTTAACAACAGTTTTACACAATAGGCACTGCCTTTGCTTGGCGCAGAGGTGGTGCTTTTTTATACAAATGAGTGAGAAGTTTAGCTGTAATAGAAACTATGCTTCAAGAAAACTTGTATTTTTTCAGTGAAAAGGACTGATAATCTTCAGATTTTTCTTAATTTTGCGCGACAAAGTGGACTCCCACATTTGCAAGTGAGAATTTAATAATCAATAAATAGTTAAAATAATGGCAGCATTACAAACAATCAGAAACCACGGAGCCTTGATCGTAGGTGCTATTGGTCTCGGTCTTTTTGGTTTTATTGCCGGCGACCTTTTCAACGCCATCGAAACAACTTCGGCGTTCAACAAGCAGCAGGCAGGTGAAGTGTATGGCACTTCAATCGACATTATGGAGTATCAGAACCTTGTGGAAGAAATGACACAGGTCATGAAGATGCAGCGCGCTATGCAAGGTCAGTCTGAAAACCTTACTGACGCTGAACTCCAGCAGGTACGCGAATATGTGTGGAACGACTTCGTTCGCTCACAGGTTATCGCTAAGCAGGCAGAAGAAGCAGGTATTCAGGTTACTACTGAAGACGTCCAGAACGCTCTCGTAAAGGGTGAAGCACAAAGCCTCTCAATGATGGCAGCACTCCTCGGTTCACAGGATGGTAAGCTCGACTTCGCAGCGCTTCAGGAATTCCTCAAGACTAAGGAACAAATGCTTGCTCAGGCAGCTCAGGCGCAAGATGGTTCACTCGAACAGATTTCTATGGTAGACGCTATCTGGAAGTGGACTGAAAAGCAGTTGCGCAAGGAACTTCTCGAAACAAAGTTCTATACCCTCATCAATAATTGCTGTATCGGTAACCCCGTTTCTGCACAGCTCGAAGCTGCTACTGCTGACCAAAAGCGCACAGTTGTTGCGGCATTCCCCCTCAGCGCTATTGCTGACGCTGACGTAACCGTAGAAGATGCGGATATGAAGGAAATCTACAACGCGAAGAAGGACTTCTACAAGCTCTACTCACAGACACGCGACGTGAAGTTACTCGATGTTGAAGTTAAGGCAAGCACAGCAGACCGCGTAGCACTCACAATGGAAGTGACCGAAGTAGCTGAAGCGCTTCGCTCTGGTGCAAATCCCGCTACAACAGTTGCTGCGAGCAAGTCTATTATTCCTTTCAACAATCTTCCCGTACGCAAGGATGCTTACAAGGGTATGAACGACATCTACAGTCGTCTTGATACAGCTACTGTGGGTTATGTAGCTCCCGCTTTCTACACTGCGGCTGACAACACGGTAAATACTTACAAACTTGTTGAAAAGACAAAGTTGCCCGACTCAATTCTTTACCGCCGCATCTTTGCAGTTGCTGCTGACCTTGAAGCAAGCAAGACGCTTGCCGACAGTATTGTTACAGCAGTTAAGGGTGGTGCTGACTTTGCCGAACTCGCTAAGAAGTATCAGCAGCCTACTGACTCTATGTGGATTGCTTCTGCACACTATGAGGGCGCTGCGCTCGACGCAAATACTGCTGACATGATCAACCTCCTCAACGCTACTAAGGCTGGTCAGGTTGTTGCGCTCAAGCTCAACAACAATTACAGCATTGTGCTTCAGGTGCTCGAAACAAAGAACCCTGTTGAAAAGTACAACCTTGCTGTTGTGAAGTGTAAGAACGAATTCTCTAAGGAAACTTATAACAATGAGCTCAGCAAGTTGAATAAGTTCCTCTCTGAGAACACTACTATCGAAGCTATTGAAGCAAATGCTCTCGCTGCTGGATATATGGTAGAAGACCGTGTTGTTTCTGCTCCCGATAACTCTCTTGAATTTAACATGAGCGGTGCTAAGGAAGCCGTTCGCTGGGCGCTTGACGACGCTAAGGTAGGTGATATTTCACGCATCTATGAATGTGGCGCAAACAAGGAACACCTCGTTGTAATGGCGGTTGCTGGTATCAACGATGGCGAATATGTTGCTTGGGACAATAAGAATGTGAAGCCCGACCTCGAACGTCTTGCTAAGCAGAATAAGAAGGCTGCTAAGGCACTCGAACTTGTTGCTGCAGCTAAGACTATGGATGAAGTTGCGAAGATTGAAAAGGTAGTTGTTGATACTATCTCTGCAAACTTTGCCCGCAACGCACGCGTAAACTTTGTAGGTATCGCAGAACCCGCACTCTCTGGTGCTATCGCAGGTGCTAAGGCTGGCGAATTTGTTGGTCCTATCAAGGGTGCAGGTGCTGTTTACTTCGTACAGGTGCTTGAAGACCTTCCCTCTGCTGTACCTTACAACGAAGCAAATGCCCTTCAGCAGGCTACACAGAACTTCATGAGCAACATCATGCGCTACCAGTATTACGGACAACCCCAGGAAGTGTTGCTCGATGTTTTGACTCGTCAGGCAGAAGTAGTTGACAACCGCTACAAGTTCTAATCCTTCTCTTTTTGACTTGACTGCAAACCCTTGAGTTTGCTATTCAATACAACTTATGGGGCTGCGTCAAAATGCTGACGCAGTCCCTTTTTCTTTTCCCATTAGAAAACCATAACAGGAGTAACATGCCGTAGCCGACGGCACTCCTATTAACAAGCGCTTCTATGAAATTTCTAAAAATCTTACGCATACTGGTCATCGCGTTCTTCGTGTGGAGCATTGGTGGAGTCATTCTTCACCGCTTCGTACCCGTGCCCATCACGCCCGTCATGATTCGCTACTGCTTGTCAGAACTCATCGATGGTCGTACTCCTCAGTTGGCGCATAAGTGGGTGCCGATGGAGCGCATCTCGCCACACCTGAAGGCGGCGGTTATTGCCTCGGAAGACCAGCTCTTTTACGAGCACAACGGTTTTGACTTTGACCAGATTGAGAAGGCGCTTGAAGAGCGCAAGCAGGGAAAGCGCAACCGCGGGGCAAGCACGATTTCGCAACAGACGGCAAAGAATGTCTTTACCTTCGGCACGCGCACGTGGCTGCGTAAGGGGCTTGAGGCGTATTACACCTTTCTCATCGAACTATTTTGGTCCAAGGAGCGCATCCTTGAGGTGTATCTCAACAGCATTGAGATGGGACCCGGCATTTATGGCGCAGAGGCCGTTGCGCAGGAGCATTTCAACCGCACTGCTGAGAAGTTGCGCCGCACGGATTGCGCTTTGATTGCCGCCACCCTGCCCAACCCGAAGAAGTACAGTTCGAAAAATCCATCGTCGTACATGCGCAAGCGCCGCCAACAGATTTTGCGACAGATGCGCCTGATGGCCAAATAAGCGGGGTACACATATTATAATATAGTGCCGAGTTGCGATGTGCAGCTCGGCACTTTTTTGTGCGCCATGCGGTGGTGGTGAGAAAAATTAGTAGGATTTTGCAAAATTTATGGTACTATGTTTTGCAAGGTACTAAAATAATACATATCTTTGCACTGTAAATCATTATTCCCTTGCTTATGAACATTGAAAATGCCAAGTCGCAGCTGCGCAAAGGTATGCTGGAGTTTTGCGTGTTACTCCTCATCAAGGGGCGCCCGGCATATACGAACGACATCATCGCAAAGTTGAAGGCGGCAAACTTAATCGTGGTGGAAGGCACGCTTTACCCGCTGCTCACGCGCTTGAAAAAGGAGGGGCTGCTCGCTTACGAGTGGCAGGAATCTACTCAAGGTCCGCCCCGAAAGTATTATTCGCTCACGCCCGAGGGAGCTGCCTTTTTGCAGGAGCTTGATGCGGCGTGGAAAGACATTGCGCACACGGTAAATGTGTTGCAACAAGAGGGGGAAATCCCTTGCGCTGAAAACTAAACCTATTGTAGTGAAAATTATTAGTAACCTAAAAAAAATTATTAGTAACATAATTTAAAATATATTACTAATAATTTTAGGGGTATCTAATGTGCTCATTATGAGGACTATTAGTTGTCACAATTTTTCGCTTAAAAACTTAATGCCATCACACATTTCTGATCATGAAAAAGACCATCAACATCCATTTGTGCAATCGCATCTTTACGATTGACGAAGACGCTTGCCAACTCCTGGAGAGTTATATCACGAATATGCGTACGTACTTCTCAAAGCGCGAAGACGGTTTGGAAATTGCCGACGATATTGAGCAGCGCGTAGCTGAATTGTTGGCCGAATTTACTGCCACTGGCACGACGTGTATTACGTTGCCGCAGGTGCAGGAAGTCATTGCCCGCATCGGTAATCCCGAAGAAATTGAGGGGGATGAAGCGCCCGAACAGCCCGAGGAAGTTGCTACAGCACCTGAAGCGCCGCACGCGGAGACCGACGAGCGCACACTGCGCCGTAACCTCAGCAACAAGATGCTGGCGGGCGTCATCAGCGGGTTGGCGCGCTACTTCGGTTTCTCCGACGCTACGCCCTGGCGCATACTCTTCATCATCCTCTTCGTGTTTACCATTCCCATCACTACGGTGTGTTACCTCGTGGGTTGGCTTATCATCCCTGCCGACGGTGATGCCGTGCCCGTTGGGCAAGGTTCGGACACGGCGCCGCGCCAACTTTTTCGCGACGGGAGAAATAAGATGCTGGGCGGGGTAATCAGCGGACTTTGTGCGTACTTTGGCGGAAAGGACGTGACGCCTTGGCGCTTGCTCTTCGTTGTGTTGTGCTTCATGAGTGCCTCGCTGTTGCTGATTTTGTACATCGCCATGTGGCTCATCGTGCCCGAAGCCGTTACGGCAGAAGACCGCCTCCGCATGAAGGGCGAGAAAGTAAATTTTGAGAATGTCAACCGCGAGGTGATGAGCGAAATGCGCACCTCCGAAGGGCATTCGTCAGTTCAGAAACCTGCTGCATTTCGCTGGGGACGCGTCCTGCTCCACATAGCATTGCTTATCATCGTTCTGCCCATTATCTTCACCTTGTTAATGGGGGTGATTGCGGCAATCTCCTTCCTGCTGATACTTACGGCGAGCGTGACCAACGTGTGCAGTTGGGCAACCATGCCTCATTTGCCGGAACTAACCGCCTGGATTACGGTGCAACCCACCGGTCTTTCTTGGTTGCTTTACACCAGTACAATCTGCGGTTTTCTTATCGTCGCCATTCCCCTTTACGCCCTTATCCGCAGTGTCTTCGCCTCGGATTCGCCGCTCTCTAAAGGTGTTAAAATTACGCTGATAACCCTGTGGGTGCTCGCCCTCAGTATCGGCATTGCTACAGTTATAACGACCTGTTATTTCTGCGTGCCGATGTAGTGAAATTGCCTCCCTTGCTCCCGTGCGGAGTAGGGGAGATTTTTTGTTCTTCTCGCTATGATATTCCGTAGAAACAGCGCCTCCATTCCGTTTCTTTTATGTAACTTTGCCAAATAACAAGATAGAATAAATATGTTGTTGGGTATGGGTGGATGATCGATGAGCGTGCCCCTCAAAACCTAACATCCTAATAACCTCAAAACCTAAATTATGGCAAAGAAAGAAGTAGAAGTTTTGGATCCTAAGACTGAAAAACTCAAAGCCCTTCAGGCGGCGATGGCAAAGATAGAAAAGGACTTCGGTAAGGGGTCGATTATGAAAATGGGCGATGAAAAGGTAGAGAATGTCGAAGTGATTCCTACAGGTTCGTTAGGCCTTGACCTCGCCCTCGGAGTGGGTGGTTACCCCAAGGGACGCATTATTGAAATCTACGGTCCTGAAAGTTCGGGTAAGACTACGCTTGCCATCCATGCGATTGCTGAAGCACAACGCCAGGGAGGTATTGCGGCATTTATCGATGCCGAACACGCCTTCGACCGCTTCTATGCTGCGGCACTCGGTGTGGACACCGACAACCTCTTGATTTCTCAGCCCGACAACGGCGAACAGGCACTTGAAATTGCCGACCAGCTTATCCGCTCAGCGGCAGTAGACATTGTAGTGGTAGACTCTGTTGCAGCACTCACGCCCAAGGCAGAAATCGAAGGCGATATGGGAGACAACAAGGTGGGCTTGCAGGCACGCCTTATGAGCCAGGCTTTGCGTAAGTTGACGGCGTCAATCAATAAAACGAATACCACCTGCATTTTCATCAACCAGTTGCGCGAAAAGATTGGTGTGATGTTTGGCAATCCCGAAACCACAACGGGTGGTAACGCCCTGAAGTTCTACGCTTCCGTGCGCCTCGACATCCGCAAGGTGACCACGCTCAAGGATGGCGACACTCCCGTGGGCAACCAGGTGCGTGTGAAGGTCATTAAGAACAAGGTGGCGCCTCCCTTCCGTAAGGCAGAATTTGAAATCACTTTCGGACAGGGAATTTCGCAGATTGGCGAAATCGTAGACCTCGGCGTAGAAGCAGGCATCATCAAGAAGAGCGGTTCATGGTTCAGCTATGGCGACACGAAGATTGGT
Organism: Bacteroidaceae bacterium; assembly: GCA_017628555.1. Lineage (GTDB taxonomy): Bacteria > Bacteroidota > Bacteroidia > Bacteroidales > Bacteroidaceae > Alloprevotella. The sequence continues at coordinate 7,513 of JAGBYW010000063.1, forward strand.
CAAGGACGCGAAGCCGTGAAGCGCATTCTTTCGGACAACCCCGAATTGGCAGAAGAAATCAAGCAGAAGGTTTTGGGCAACTACGAAAGTCCTGTAGATACTCAGGCGGTTGAAGAAGAATAGTCGTAAATGCTATGGTCAATCTCAAAAACGTTTTCTGTGCCCTGCTCCTCTCGGGTATGCTCACCGCTTGCGGTGCTGACGTAGTAGACCAATACATCACAGAGATAGAGCGCACCACCAAGGAAATCAAGGCGGCAACAACCTTTGAGGAAGTCACCGCTGCCACCGAGCGACTGATGAAGTGGGAGCGTGAGCATTACGACGCGCTTTCCGAAGAACTTGACGGTGATAAACTGAAGCAGGCGGAAGTCAATCGTGCCCACAAGGAATTTATGCACGTTGGCATGTCGCGTTCCCTTGAATTAGCAAAGGAAAAAGCCGTGACGGAGTAACCCGTCTGCGCCACCCCCTCCGCTTTGCTGCTTGGCAGTTCCGCATCTGGAGAAACTCCAACTGAATACGTAAAAATTAACTCGGGCTTACTTCAAAATAAGTCCGAGCTAATTGCATTTATGCCCGAGATTGTTTGAACGCTTCGGGGGATGTTCCTTGGGGAGCGGTTAGCGCTTTTCAGAGAGCGGAATTTTTCCCGCCGTTATCTTTACCCCATCTTCCCCGTAAGGTAAGCGCGGGTGCGTTCGTCAAGGGGATTGGAAAACATTTGGGCAGTGTCGCCATACTCTACCAGTTCCCCGAGGTACATAAACATAGAGCGTTTCGATACACGCATTGCCTGCCCCATATTGTGGGTAACGATGAGGATGGTCACCTCCTTTTGCAGTTCCGTCATAAGTTCCTCAATGTGCTTTGTCGCAATAGGGTCGAGCGCAGAGGTGGGTTCGTCCATGAGGAGCACATCGGGCTTCATCGCCAGGGCGCGTGCAATGCACAGACGCTGTTGCTGACCGCCCGAAAGGAACGTCCCCTTTTTGCCCATCACGTCCTTAACCTCGTCCCATAGCGCTACACTACGCAGACAGCGCTCTACTGTTTCGTCGCGCTCGCTCTTAGGTAAGCGAATGCCGTTGAGCGTGAATCCCGCCAGCACATTGTCGTAAATACTCATCGTGGGGAAGGGCGTCGGTCGCTGAAAGACCATGCCGATGCGGCGACGCACATCGATGGGTTCCATGTCGAGAATATTTTGTCCCTCCAACAGGATTTCACCTCCCACATGGATGTGCGGATAAAGTTCGTGCATCAAATTTGCCGCTCGGAGAAGCGTAGATTTTCCGCATCCCGAGGGTCCCATGATGGCTGTAATCGTATTTCGCTCAATGGCGGCAGAAACATACTTTACAGCCATGGTTTGCGGAGAGTAGGAGACACACGTTTTTTTGAATTCAAGGATAGGAGTTATTGATTCCATTTTTTAGCAAGATACTTAGCGGTAAGATTAA
>JAGBYW010000064.1 GCA_017628555.1 Bacteroidaceae bacterium
CCAGTTGAAGCTCCATTCGCCGTTGAGCGACTTCCAATACTTACTGTTTTCGGGCAACACCTTGCGCGCCTGGTCTACATTCTCAAAGTTGAAGAACCAAGCATGGGGTTGCTGCTTGTTGAGGGCAACGCGCTCGGGATTCTCCCAGTCGTTGCGACCCTGCGGAGCCAAATTCTCCGAAGCATCATACTCAAAACCCTGCAAAGGGTGCTCATAGTCGGCTGCAGCGGGCAATGCCAAGCAACCCAACAGAAGCGTGTAAATAGCTTTGCGCATAGTAAAAAGTTATTTGTACGTTAAGGATTTAATACATTCTTTGCAAAGTTACAACTTATTTATAGAACTGCCCTACGATAGGCACGTAATTTTAAAAACTTAACATGTTAACACCCGTAAAACCCACCTCAAAAAAACTATAATACTTTTTCCAAAAATTATTAGTAACATAAAAAAAATTATTAGTAACATATTTTAAATTATCTTACTAATAATTTTCGCTTTCTTAACCCTTTAATTTACAATAACTTACAAACACTCACTTTTCACCCCTCCAACCCCCTATTTTTCACCCCAAAATCTCGCTATCTTTTTCAAAAAACTCACGCAAAGCCGCAAAGTTTCGTAAAACTTCTGCGCCCGTCTGCGTCGTCTGCGTGAAGAAATATTTTAGGCATAAGAACAAAAGAACATAACGCCTCGCGCCCTTTGCGCCTTTGCGTGAGATGTTTTCTTACAGAATCCACGGAACACACAGACACCATGCGGAGTATATTTATTTTACGCCGACGGCGCAGACTTCCACAGACACTGTCTTAAATTATCAACGCGATTACACAGATAAAACTGCTTGCTGTGCAGGACGGAATTCTGTTTAATCTGTATAATCAGTTGACTAAAAAAAATAAATGCGGAGCAAATTCTGTGAGTTCCGTGTGCAAATTTCAAGCGGACTATCACTTAACCGGTACGGACGCACGGTGCGTGCGTCCTCATCAAAGGAATATCCCGCTATGCCCTCAATCGAACTCTTCTCCTGCATTTAGGACGCACGCGCCGTGCGTCCGTACCGTTCAAGTGAATGCCCCGCAGGCGTTACTCACTACTAACTCCTCACTACTAACTGACAATAAGAGGCGCCACCACCGTGACGCCTCTTATTGTCAATACATATTTTCGTTCGTCTTATTCCCAAGGAGACTTACCCCAATTGGCATTTGGCTGGCGCTTGTTGCTCCATCCAAAATTCTCACCATCGTCATCTCCAAGTTCTTCCTTATTATTCAACTCGACCTTAATATTGCTTAGGTCAAGCAACTGCCCTTCGGGAATATATTCAAACACTTCAAGAGTGGGAGTTACATATATCTTTTTCATAAGTCATTCAGTTTTAAACAGTCATGTGTTACTTCACGATAAACTTCTTACCATTCTTTATGTAGATACCGCCCTTGGTGATTTCAAGCACACGGCGACCGCTGAGGTCGTAAATCGCATCATTGTCCGTAGCGGGAGCAAGCACAGCATCTTCAATGTCCGTCGTTTCACCACCGAAGCGCAATACGAAGTTGCGTACCTGCGCCTGATTTTCAAAGTGGAAGTATGCCTTACCAGCAGCAAGCGTAGAACCCGCCTTTGCCTTGTAGAAACCAACACCCTTCGTACCACGGCCAAGGATATAGTCAACGGTTCCATCCATACTCATCTTTTTAGGTTCATCACCAGTACCCTTAAAGAGCTTGTTATTGTCAAGGTCAGCGGGCACGTCTTCACCAGCAGCAGGAAGCATCTTGAAATTACCAGAAACACCCTTATCACCTACAAGCACCACACCCTGATTTGCAGGAATTGCCGTTCTCATCTTCTGAAGCACAGCAACGTCCTTGCTTTCGCCATCTTCAGCAGTAGTCGAAATATCCTTAGCATAGTAAGCCGTGATACCCTCAGGAGTAACCGTAGGATAAGGCGCACTGAACGTACTCATAGACATACCCGTTTCAAGTCCCGTCAAGAGCTGGTGGTCATCGTCGCCAAGCGCATTCATCTTGATAGTGTTCAAGGTGTAATCAACTTCTTCGAACTTGTAGTAAATCGTCTGAGCGTTATCACCATAATAAGTGGCTCCAGCTCCCGCATCATGGAATTCAGTAGTACTGCTACTAAACATATAATGCCACCAAGAGTTGTTGTTATCATGATGCCCGCAAAGATTTACAGTACCAAACAATTCTGCTACACCCAAGAGATTGGCGCCATTAGCATTGGGCACAGACTTTGAAACTTTAAACGCATTCTTTACACCTCCGACAGTGAAGTCCATAGCTGTCTTATTAGTCTTGGTATCAGACTGCCAACCGAGGTAGTATCCATTATTTGTAACGAAGGCATATTCTCCATTTCCTAAGTCGCGACATACGAACACCGCAGCTTCGGCATTCTCTACGGGAGCATACGCAGGTTTCTTACAAGCATAACTACCTTGACCTTCTGCGATGAAAGTCAAAGGCCACTGCTTTTTTCTCCACCAAGCATAAATCTTATACGCCTTACCACTTTCGGGCATAACAATATCGTCAGCACACTTGAACGCTGTCACGGCGTCGTTAATAGCAGTTACAGACTCCTTCGAGGTAATAGCAGTTTGGAGCGTCTCGCGCTCTGTTGCAGAGGGATAACCTACTGTTGTAGGTGTGCTGTCAAGGAACGCCTGTGCGGTTTCAACGATAGAACCCATAAGTGCATCATACTGCGCCTGCAAATCCTGAATCGCCTTAATTACTTGCTCTTCAGTTGTTGCGCAAGTGAGAGTAGACTTCGCTTCTTCGTTTTCCTTGTAGGTTGCCAAGAGCATGTCTTCGTTCGCTTGAATAGCGCCAGTGTTGATGGTAATATCATAAAGTGCAGGTACCACTTCGCTCAGACCAAACTCTGCCATTACGAAGTAAGGCGTTTTTTCAGGTTGCGCACTCTTGGTTACATAGAAGCGCAAGTATTGATAACCACCTTCAATAGCTTTTTCTGCAGCCCAAGTCTTCAACATTTCAGAGGGTAAGGAAGAGAAGGTTGCCAACTCAATCCATTTCTCACCGTCATTACTACCCATGACTACAATTTCCCTGGGAACTTGGTTCGCACCATTATGACGTGTTGCATAATTGAACTTGAATAATGCAGGCGCCGCCTCAGTCGTTCCGAAATCTACTTGTAAGTAGTGGGGGAAAGTAGATTCTGCCGCATTGTAATCAGTGTGGATATAAGTTTCAGGATCCTTATCTAATAACTGCTCACAGTTGTAGTCATTATCATCTCCATTTGTTGTACCAGTAGCACCATACAAGTTTGAGCAACTCAAATAGGGGTAATTTGTTGTGGCATCATACTTAAGATCAATAGCATTTTCTGTCTCTGGAGTATAATCTACATTACCACATTCCGCAATAAGCGCAGTTGTATTGTCAATCAACTCTTGGAGTTTCTCCTTCTTGGCTTCGAGGGCAGTTTGGTCGCCAGTGTTGTATGCTTCAACAAGTTTGTCGTAATCGTCCTTTAAAGCATTGTACGCTGTAGTGTAATCAGCTGCCTGAGTAGCATTCGCATAAGCAAACTTCGCCTCGCGGATAGCGTTGAAGGCGGCTGTTACATCGTCGTTAGTCAGCGTTGAATATTTAGTCAAAGCGGTAACATTGCAAGTTGCCTTAGACACGCCAAATTCTGAGAATACGAAGAACACGTGTTTATTTTCTTCATTAACATCCGGCGTTTCGGTGTCGTCGCTCGGACCAGCAGTAGAGCCCTGAATAGTTCCCGTTACCATAAAGCGCAAGAAGCGGTATGACTTGCTGGAAAGACCCATTACGGCAGAATAGTATTCGTTGTTTGCACCCGAGATAAGTTTGTCAGCATCACGCGTCAATTTTGTAATCAATTCGTAAGTGCCGTTTTCTTCATTGCAACCTTCAACTGTGATTGCCGTAGGATTCTGGTTGCTACTATTACGTGTTGCATAGTTGAAGGTAAAGAGCGACGCACTATTACCATCGCCCAAATCTACGCGTAGGTAGTGGTCAAGTCCGTCTTCAGAATCTGCGCCTGTATAGTCGGTGTGAAGGTATGTGCTGTAATCCTTGTCAAATAGCACGTGGTAACCTTCAAATTTGTCGCCATACCAATTCGCCATCATGGGAGCATTACAATAATAATTGTCTTCTGTTAGCGAGAAACCTTCAGTTGTAGTTTCTACATTCGCCACACGCTCCAACATATCTTCGCTGAGCACAATGAGTTCTTCCAACGCTTGTTGCTCTGCAGAGAGTTGTTCGGTTTCCAAGGCGGTGAGATACCAGCGTGAAGCCGTAGCCCCCGTGTTCCAACCTACAATCTTATAACTCGCGTTCGCAGCACTGTGCATGGCTTGGTTATTCTCGTCCTGACAGGTAATGCCAAACACACCGTTTCCGAGGTCTTCTACCAACCAACCCTTAGCATCTGCAATTTCTGACGTTGTGGCTGAAACAACTGTGCTTTGTGCCAACGCATTGACATACTTATTCGTGCTGAGGTTCTTAATATAATATACGTTGTTACCGTCACCCTGTTCAAACACCCACTTTTCAGTCTCCGTGGGTTCGGCATTTGTAGAGGTAACCACCTCATTGCTTCCGTTGACTGACAAGTAGCGCGTAGTATATGCCAAGTTACGCACGGTGTACGTACCGGGTTTCATGGTAATCTTCGCAAACTCCTTAGACTTCAAGTCGTCCATAGCATACTTAAGCGCATTAAATGCGGGAGTGTATGCACTTACTTCTTTGTTGTCAAGAACTCCTTGCGCCATTGTTAAAGCCTCTGAAAGGTCAGTGGTGTAGGTGCTCTTATAGAAACCTACCTTCTTGCCTTCATCATCAGTAAGTGCAGACAACGCTTCTGCCTGTTCAACAAGTTCTTCCAAGAGTGTGCGTGCAATTTCGCTCTCGCTCAGCGTGCTTGTAGCTTCAATGGGAGCTCCGCTTTGGGGAATCATTACGATTTGAACTTCACCATTGCTGAGAGCCTCCATGGTCTCTTCGGAAATTTCAAATGTCTTCTTGTCTGAGAAGCCAATGAGTTCGCCATTTTCATTGAGAATGGCGAAACCTACGCCTCCCTCACCTTCCATCGTTACAGAGTTGCCCGAAACGGTATAGTTGTAAGAAGGTGTTGCTGCTGTTGCAAATGAAGCGTAACTACCAATTTCAGAACAAATAGTTGTTTCGCCATAATGAGCGAGGTATTCAAGGTCATTTCTATGACTCAAAATTTGTCCTCCAGTAGCGTCATTGATAAAGAGTACAGAGAGGTTTTCGGGATATTCTTTCGCCTTTACGTCATTGATTGCTTGGTCAATTTGTGCCTGTGTCATGTTGTAAACAGCGTTAGAGTAGTCGCCCACAAAGCGATTTTCCATCACACGGAAGAAACCATGTGCGCGGAAGAATTCTGTGAGGTCTTCGCCTGCTGCTTCGCAACACAACTTATAGAAGTGCATCAAGCACGCACCACCGTCTTGGTCATACGCAATCGTCATGGGGTTTTGACGGAGCATTTCGAAGAGGCGGGGGTAAAACTTGGGGTTATGACCGAGTACGTGGTAATACAAGAAGAGCTTGTAATACATGATGGTCTGCGCCCAAATGTTGTTGCTAAAGAAGTCTGTGCCTTCTCCATTAAACTGCTGAAGAACGTTAGTCAACGAACCTTCATCGCCATTGTAGCGAGAGGTTGACTTACCGTAGTACCAAAGCACCACGTTTGAGAAGAGGTTGTTGGTCACTTCCGTCAAACCGCGCATGTTGAGCGGACCCTGGTGTTGGTGACCAATTTCGTGAGCAGGACCCCAGTGAGGACCAGCGTCATTCACCATGCTTACCATAATTGACGACATGGTGTTGAAATTGTAACCGCAGTGGTCCCAACCACCATACATATAGCCGCCCTCGGTACCGAAAGAGAGACCGTGGACTCTGTAATACTCGCTATAGTCGCAACCAAAATCGTCGCCGTCATCACCTGTGTAGGCAGTAACCTTGGGTTCGTTAGAATAGGGAGACTTTACGTCTACCTTTTCAATAATATCCTGACCCACAACGCCCATCAAGAGGCGTTCCCAAATCATAACGTTGTCCCATTCAGTGGTAGTAGCCTCAAGGCTTGTCTTAATAGTGGTTGTTCCGTTATTATAAGAATTAAAGAAACTTGCCATACCCTTGTCGTCTCCAGTTCCCTCATCAGTAAGGGGGAATTGCAAGGTAACGTATTCGCCTAACACGGTAACGTCAGTCTGTGTGGCACGCGCCTTAATGTAATCCCAATCGGCATCTTTATCTGCGGGATAATTGAAATCGCCATTGTGTGAGGCGTTATCCCCCATCTTGTTCCAATAACCATTGATGTAACCACCCTCAATGTGAATCTGGAGGTCAGGATAGTTAGAAAGTTCGCGACCCTGAATAATCGCCTTCTTACCCGTACCCTTTGAGGTGTCAAATGTCTGTACCACATAGGTAATGCAGAAGTTTGCACTATCCTCAGTAACGGGAACAATATTCAAACCCGAATGTAGCTGAACGCCATCCTTGTAACCGCTCAACTTTCCGTGTCCAGTATATTTTGCAAGGTAAAGGTAGGCTCCTTCTTTGATTTCACCTTCCACCATCAAGAAGAGCACATCGCCATTATTGGCAAAGATACCCGTGGGGTTATTCAAGTTGGTGTGAGCATTGATGCGCAATGCCGAAGCAGCGCATTCAGGTTCCGTGTAAGGTTCGTACCACTGCACACGATACTTCTTGGCATAGTCATTATCCCAAGCGCTTTTATTCGAGTCGTAGTTATTTTCTGCCCAAGATTGGTTGTACACCTTCTTCACCATGTTGCGCAAGGTTTCTGGCAACTTGAGATAATCAATATCTGCCGTAAGGGCTGCTTCATCGGCAAACTCCTTCTTCAATGTGGTGCACGCCGCGTCGCTAAACAAATTGCTCAATGCGCCAGATACGTCACGGATGTACCAACGAGAAGCCGCAGAAGTCTCTGCCCAACCAACTACCTTGCTTGCATCTGGTGCGTGCATGAAATGTTGGGCATGATCCGTGTTAGTTGCGCGCATCGCATAGGTACCGTTGTTTGCATCGGGACCTGTGCATGAGAACTGGCAATTCGCATCAGCAGTTTCTACAGTGTGCCAATAAGATGAACCTGAATTGCTATTCGTACTTTTCATGTACTGACCATTTCCGAGATTGCGTAACGTAAATCCACCTGAACCTGTAGACACTTCGTTTGCCACCCACAACTGATTAAGGTCGCTTGGATCTGTAGTTACTGACGTAAGCTTATTCGCAGTGGCGCTGGTTAAGGACTGACCTTCTAGGTATGCGCTCTCAAAATAGTACACGCCACCGTCTTTGAATTGTGCCCACGCACTACCCATCCCGAGAAGGGAGAAGAGTGCGGAGAGGAGGATAAACCTCCATTGCGTAAATAGTTTCATAGTTTGTAAATTACGAAATAATTAAGTTGTTAGTATGTTGTCGTTATCAATGCAGTAGTAGGCATAGGGGCATACCCCCGCAATTTAATTTGCGAACGCAAAAGTAGTGATTTATTGAAACTTATACAAGTTTGTGAATTAGTTTTTTGTACTTTTTGATATCTACAGTGCAGGTTTGCAAAGTACGAATTTACAAATTTTAGTAGACGAGGATACGA
>JAGBYW010000007.1 GCA_017628555.1 Bacteroidaceae bacterium
CGAAAACATCCCCCAACCCATTGTCGTAAAAACTATATCTATTTTCGTAAAAATTATTAGTAACCTAAAAAAAATTATTAGTAAGATAATTTAAAATATGTTACTAATAATTTTCGCCTTTTTAATCCTTTAATTTACAGTGAGTTACAAGCGCCTATTTTTTACGCCTTCACGCCCCGGTTTTTGTGCAGAAATTGGGGGTGTGTGGGGGGTGGGGATTGGGGATAATATTGAGTTGTTACTTGCGTGACCTTGGGGCTCCCGTAGCGCAGTTTAGACGCTGAAGGCGTCTCATTATCTTCTCACTACCGGGGGTATTCGCTTCGCTCAAACACCCCGGTTATTGAGCGGTGACGCTTTCAGCGTCAGTAAAACAGTTGGGGGCGGTCAAAGGTCACGAAAGTAACCGCTCTATTATTGCCCCCAACTTACAACATTAAAGCGGAGCAAGCACACGTTGGGGTGCCTGCTCCGCTTCTTTAGTTGAGGGGTGTTTTCCTTATGCTTCCGTCTCCTCCTGTGGGGTGGTGGCGTCGTTATTTCCCATTGCCTGCTGGCGACGTCGCTTGCGGCTGTTGCCGCGTTGGTGCTTCTTGCGCTCGGCAGGTTTCTCGGTGGGCGCCTCTGTGGGTTGTGCCGTTTCGGCAGAGGGTTGCTCCTCAGCGGGAGTAACAGCCTCTTGCTGTGCACGCTCTGCTGCGCGCTTACGGCGCAAGCGGCGTTTGGCAGAATTAGAAAGCCCTTCGGTGGGCTTCTCCTCCTGGGTGGAACCAGTAACGGCGTCGGCGCTTTCAAGCGCTACCTCCGCAAAAACTTCGGTGCTTTCGGGAGCAACTTGGGGTTGTGAAAGCTTTTCCAACTCGTTTTTCGCACGGTCTGCCTCGCGCTTCACGCGCTTATTGCGGCGCTTCTCCTCGCGCTCCTCCTGGATGCGCTGGCGTTCGCTTTCTACCTCCTCTTCTGACTTCACCTCCGTCTGGGTATACTCGGCGATGCGCGTTACCTTGTGACGGGGGCGCTTCTCCTTCTTCGGCGTCGTTGCCACAGGGGGTACGGGAGTTTCTTCAGCGGGTTGGGGCGTCTCTACAGGGAGTTCGGCGGGCGCTGCAACCGGTTCGAGTTCAGCAGTTTGCTTTTTCACTTCCGCAGGTAAATGCACCTTGTCATCTACCGGCACAATCTCGCGCTTGCGAGGGGGCTCGGTGGTCACAACTGCCGTGCTGTGAGGCTCAACAATGGTGGGGAAGTGAGGGGCAGTGGCTTCAGCTTCCGCAATCGCAGCCTCGGCAATCGAGGCAAGGTTTACGGGCGCCTCGTTAGCGGGTTTCTTCGCCTTCTTAGGTGCTTCGGGCTTGGGCTGAGGTTCCTTCTTTTCCTTAGGTTGGGGCGCGGCGTTGGGTTTCGGCTCCTGCGCCTTACGCTCTGCCTTGGGGGCAGTGGCGGGTTGGGTGCGCTTGGGCTGTTGCTGCTCGCGCTGAAGGGCATCTTCGATTTCGTCAATCTTGGGAAGCACAGCCATCTCGTTGGCCTCCATGGCGGTGCGCTTCTCCTTAGAGCGGAAGACGCTGTCTACGACGTTCTCGTCGCGGCGAAGCATGGTGAGCGTTTCGCGTGCCGCCAGCTGTTGCGCTTCCTTCTTAGAATAGCCCTTGCCAAAGCCAAATTCGATGCTCTCAATGACTACCGTGCAATAGAACAGGGGTTCCTTCTGCTTGTCGCCGTCGTCGAGGTGCATGACAAAGTCTTGCTTCAACTTATTCTTCTGACACCACTCCAGGAGTTTGCTCTTGAAGTTCACTTCCTTGTTAGCCACGCCGTCAAGGTCCATCAAGCGGCCCAAAATCTGCTTCTTCACAAACTTCTGACAGGCCTTGAAACCCTTGTCTAAGTAGATGGCGCCCATGAGTGCCTCAAAGGCGTTGCCCCCCAAGTGAGAGTGGTGAGAAGTGTTGCGTGTGGCGGTCTGGATTAACTTGTCGATGCCCATTTCCTTAGCCAAGCGGTTCAGGGATTCGCGTTGCACGATTTTAGAACGGGTGGCGGTAAGAAAACCTTCGTGGCGCTTGTCAAAATGGTGGAACAAGATGTCGCTGACTACCGTCTCCAACACGGCATCTCCCAAAAATTCCAAGCGCTCATTATTTACGGGTTTACCACTCTTGTCGCGGAAGGCCTGAGACTTATGGGCGAAGGCAATCTTATAATATTCAATGTTTTGAGGATAGAAACCGAGAATGCGGAAAAGCGCAGAGCGCAGCTCACGATCCTTGCGGAAGGGCAATCTCAGTCTATCAAACAATCTGCGTAACATGTATGTAGCTCTTCTTCTCGTTTAGCGGTTACAAACTATAGGAGTAGAGGAGTTAGGAGAAGTCTTGCAGCACCGCGGTGCCGTTTAAACTTTTCCTAACCCCTCCCTCGTAGTCAATAACCTTGGGTTATCCGTTATACTTCTTCATGATGCAGCACGCATTGTGACCTCCGAAACCGAAGGTGTTGCTGAGGGCTGCACGCACGGTACGCTCCTGCGCCTTGTTGAAGGTGAAGTTGAGGTTGTAGTCAATGTTTTCGTCATTATCGCCTTCCTCGTGATTGATAGTGGGAGGAATAATGTCGTGCTTCACTGCAAGGCAGCTCGCAATGGCTTCTACTGCGCCGGCTGCGCCGAGAAGGTGACCCGTCATTGACTTTGTAGAGCTGATGTTGAGCTTGTAAGCGTGCTCGCCGAAGAGCTTGAGGATGGCCTTTACTTCTGAGATGTCGCCTACGGGAGTTGATGTGCCGTGTACGTTGATGTAGTCGATGTCTTCGGGCTTCATTTCAGCGTCCTCAAGAGCGTTTTGCATTACAAGGCAAGCGCCGAGGCCTTCGGGGTGAGATGCTGTGATGTGGTGAGCATCTGCCGACATACCACAGCCTGCCAATTCGCAATAGATCTTAGCGCCGCGTGCCTTAGCGTGTTCCAATTCTTCGAGGATGAGCACTGCTGCGCCTTCACCCATAACGAAACCGTCGCGAGATGCCGAGAAGGGACGGCTGGCAGTTTCGGGGCTTTCGTTGCGTGTAGAAAGTGCGTGCATAGCGTTGAAACCACCAACGCCCAAGGGGAAGATGGCGCCTTCAGCACCGCCCGTGAGCATCACGTTTGCCTTGCCGAGGCGGATAAGGTTGAAGGCGTCGGCAATAGCGTTGGTTGAAGAGGCACAAGCTGAGGTTGTGGTGAAGTTAGGTCCGTGGAAACCGTACATGATTGAGATCTGACCAGAAGCGATGTCGGCAATCATCTTGGGGATGAGGAAGGGACTGAATTTGGGACCCATTTCCTTGCCGTTTACTGCCCAGTTAGAACACTCTTCTTCAAACGTGTGCATACCGCCGATACCTACGCCGAGCACTACGCCTGCCTTTGTGCGGTCGAGTTTCTCTAAGTCGAAGTTGGCATCCTTCATGGCTTCCATGGCAGCTACTACTGCGTACTGCTCATAGATGTCCATCTTGCGCGCCTCCTTACGGTCGATGTAATCAGCGGCGTTAAAATTCTTTACTTCACAAGCAAACTGCGTCTTAAACTGTGATGCGTCGAAGTGTGTGATAGGGCCTGCGCCGCTCTTACCGCTCTTGAGAGCTTCCCATGTTTCTTCTACGTTGTGACCAAGGGGAGTGAGGGCACCAAGACCTGTTACTACAACTCTTTTCAATTCCATAATGATTTTCCTGTTTTAGTGTGTAGGTGCTACGCACAATGGCAGGCCTAATAAGAGGGCTTCCTATTAGGCTTGTCTGTCAAACGCATCGCGTCTCGACTGTACGGACCTATGTATGAGTAAATGAGGAATAAAGATTTGTTGGAAAGTGTACCGCCGCGGAGCTCTTCACGATGGAAAAGCAAAAAGGTTTAACGTTTAACGTTATGGCATAGTGACAACGTGACGCTGCACTACTCAAACGTTATACGTTAAACCTTGTCAGCGGTCAACTATAAAAGATGATCGTTGTTTGGACGAAGAATTAAGCTACGTGTTCTTCGATGTATGCGATAGCATCACCTACAGTAGAAATCTTTTCTGCGTCAGCATCAGGAATTGTTACCTTGAATTCCTTTTCGAGTTCCATGATGAGTTCTACAGTGTCGAGTGAATCTGCACCGAGGTCACCTGCGAAGCTTGCTTCGTTCTTTACATCTGCTTCGTCAACGCTGAGCTTTTCAACGATGATTGCCTTTACCTTTTCTGAAATTTCAGACATAGTCGTTAATTGTTATTAGGTTAATAATGTTATAAACGTATTTGTTTTCGATATGCAAAAGTAACCCTATTTCTTTAATTGGCAAAAGAATTTTAGGAAAATTACACGGATATTGCACACAAACGCAATTTTTGTGCATTTCGCCTTTCAAAACGACATCCTATATTGCCTTAATTTATAGGGGGTTAGATACCCCTAAAATTATTAGTAATGTAATTTAAAATATGTTACTAATAATTTTTTTTTTCTTACTAATAATTTTCACGAAAATAGGTTTAGTTTTTGGCGCTATGGATTTGCGGGTCGAAAACCGTGATTTTGGGGCTCAGAAATCCTATGTTTCGCCCCCCAAAAACGCACTTTTACCCCTTCGCCTGCATCGCCAGGGCGTACATCTTAATCTGCTTGATCATAGCGAGCAACCCGTTGGAGCGGGTGGGGGAGAGGTGTTCCGTAAGGCCTATTTCGCGGATGAAATAGAGGTCGGCGTCAAGAATTTCCTGCGCTGTATGGTCGTTTACGACGCGCAGCAACAGGCTTACAATGCCCTTAACGATGAGCGCATCACTCTCGGCAGAGAAATGGAGCACGCCATTTTGCGCTTCGCATACGAGCCACACGCGGCTCTGGCATCCGTCAATCAAGTTGTCTGTGGTCTTATGTACTTCGGGCAATGCCTCTTGGTCTTCGCCTAAGTCGATGAGCAGCTGGTAGCGGTCCATCCAGTCTTCCAGTTCTGCAAATTCCTCAATTACCTCGTCCTGAAGTTCGTTGATACTCATAATTATATATAGGTATAGTTTAGTGATGTGGTTGTTATTAGGGTTTCACGTCGGCAAGCACCTCTACCATGGTTTGTCCCACGGCCTTGAGCGCATCTCGGGAGATGTTTTCAGGCGTGTCGTTTACGGTGTGCCAAGTAGCGCCAAAGCTGCTGTTGTTATTCTCCACGTAGGGAATAATGTCGATGCAGGGGATGGCACGCAGTTCATTGACGGGCACATGGTCGTCGGTCGCCCAACTGCCGTCCTTTTGCGCAAAATAATTCTTGTAACCGAGGCGCGCCGCTGTGCCCCACACGCGAGCAACAATGCTGCGGGCGTAACGCAAAGAGTAACCCTCGTAGCAGAACAAGGCATCCTTACCGCCCACCATATCGAGGAGCACGCCAAATTCCGCTTTGTAGTCCGCCACATGGGGATGTTGCGCCCAATAGCGCGAGCCGAGGCACCAGTCAGAACCGTCGATTGGCGCACGTTGCTCTTCCCAGTAAGGCACGCCGTAGTCCTCCATGTCGAAACAGATGAAGTCGATGCCGATTGAGGGATTGATGGCGCTACATTGGCGGGCGAGTTCCAACATCACCGCCACGCCGCTCGCACCGTCGTTGGCGCCCATCACGGGAGTGCGGTGGTTGCTTTTATCTGGGTCGTTGTCCGCCCAGGGTCGGCAGTCCCAGTGCGCGCATACCAAGATGCGCTTCGTCGCCTCAGGGTTGTGGCTCGCAATGATATTACGCGCCTTCAGCAGCGTGCCGTCCCACGCCGTGAGGTCGGCCTTCTGCTCCACAACGTGTAACCCATAGTCGGCAAACTTCCTTACGAGGTAGTCGCCACAAGCCTTGTGGGCAGCAGAGTTGGGGATGCGAGCGCCGAAGTTACACTGATCTACGACAAACTGGTAGGCAGAGTCGGCAGAGAAGTCTACCGTAAACGTCTGCTCTACCTTCGTTTCCGCAGGGGCTGGAGTTGTATTTTTTGTTGCTCCTCCACACGCACAGAGTAGGGGGATGAGCAAGAGAGAAAGGTATTTCATGGGGAGGAATTGTGCTAGATACTCTAGATCCTCTAGATTCTCTAGAATATCTAGACCAAAGAAACAATCAATTAAACAATACGCGCAAGAAGTTTGCGCCCCACAATTTGCGGAGGTCGTCATCCGTGAGACCTTCTGCCTGAAGGCGGCGCGTGAGGTGCACCATGTCGGCAGCAGAAGCAAGTCCGGGGACACCACCGTCGCCATCGAAGTCGCTACCTAAGCCTACGTGGTCAATACCAGCAACGTTAATCATGTGAAGTATATGGCGCACGGCATCATCTACCGTTGCCCCTTCATCTTCACGGAGAAAACCGGCGTAGAAAGTAACTTGCGCCACACCACCCTGCTGGGCGAGGGCGCGGAGTTGGTCGTCGGTAAGGTTGCGCGGGTGATTGCAAAGGGCGCGTGCCGAAGAATGCGTGCAAGCAACGGGGCGCGCACTGCGCTCTAAGACTTCGTAGAAAGTAGATTCGGCGGCGTGACTCAAGTCAATAAGCATGCCTGTACGGTTCAGCTCTTCCACCGCCGCACGTCCGAAATCGCTGAGTCCGCCGTGCTCCTGCGTGCTTTTACGTGCCGAGTCGCAGAGGTCGTTGTCGCCATTGTGACACAAGGTCAAGTAGCGCACACCCATGTCCCAGAACTTGCGGATGTTCGTTAGGTCTTTGCCCAAGGCATAACCGTTTTCGATGCCCAAGACTACCGACTTTTTGCCCTCAAATTTGTTTTGCAACAAATCTTCTTTGGTCAAGGCGATGCTGAATCCCTCGGTGGCGCCCACCATTGCCTTGAGGCGGTTGATAATGCCGACCGCCTTGTCGGTTGCCGCCTGAAGTTCGCTTTCACTTCTGCCTTGCTGCTCCAAATATGCCACCATGCACGCCGCATCAAGCATTCCCTCGCTCATTTTATGGGCATCGACGAGCAAGTTCGGGTCGCGCTGCTGAAAGTTTACGTCTTTGTCAAACTGCATTGCCGTGTCGCAGTGCGAATCAACCGTCAGGATACGCTGATGCAAGACTTTCGCCTTGCGGAAACTCTCTGCTTCGCCCACAAAGTGGCGGAAGAGGGGGAGCATGCAGGGATTGTTGTCGAGAATAAAGCACTCGGGGTGCCATTGCACGCCCATAACGCTCTTGAAGTCCGTACTTTCTACGGCTTCAATTACCCCGTCGGGAGCAGTTGCCGTTACGCGGAGCAAGGGACCAGGCGTAGCCACCGCTTGGTGGTGGAAAGAATTTACGGCAATACTTGTGCCGAGCGTTTTGCCCACGATGCTATCGGGTAAAGCACTGACCGTGTGCGACGCCACAAACCTGGGCATCTGTTGTGAATGCTTTAGCAGTTCGGCGTCGGGCATACACGCCTTGATGTCTTGATGAAGCGTACCGCCAAGGGCTGCCACCAAAACTTGAACACCCCTACAAATTCCCAACATAGGAATACCGCGGTCGTAAGCCAACTTAGCGAGCAACAACTCATGACTATCGCGCACGGGATTGACGCTGCCGAGTTGCGGAAGGGGTTCTTCACCCAACAAGAGCGGGTTGATGTCGCCACCCCCTGAGAGCAGAATGCCGTCCACTCCCTCTAATTGTCCCAACACTTGCGCAGCGTCGTCCATAGGCGGAAGCGCCACGGCAATCCCGCCCGCAGCAGCAATACTGCGGTAGTAACCTTCGGCGAGTTCCAAACCCTTGTCGCCAAAGTTGCCCGTAATACCAATCACGGGGCGTGCCGTGTGATTGGGGTAACGAGAAGTGAGTTCTTGGTAGGGAGTTAGCATGGAGCAGATGTGGTTTTATGTGTGGTAAATAGGAGAGAGTTGCACCCCCTCACCGCTTACGCGGTCCCCTCCCCCTATAAACAGGGGGAGAGCGCCATGCGGGGAGAAGCGTTTGCTCTTATCTTATTTCTTCTTGGGATTCTTGGGAAACCACCCCTTGCGTACGCGCTCCTTCTGCTCAAAGAGTTCCTTGATACTCCACAGCGAGGAGAACCCGAATACGCCTACGATGCTGCTTATCAAGGTGTTTTCGATAAACAGTGCACCTACGGCACAGCCAATGCCGACGAGGAGGAAAATCCACCACGGGCGGGTGCCGAAGTAGTATTCCGTTTTAATCACAATGGGGTGGAACAGGCCGATGCAGAGGAATGTGGCGATGCCAATGAGGAGACCTTCGTAATACATGAGTCTTGTATATTGACAGAAGAACATAAGAACAAATTATAGAACTTATGTCCTTTTGTTCTTATGTCTAAAAAATCTGTACTCGGTTTGTATTAGCGTGCCGAAGCCACTACGCAGAGCATATTGGCAATGCCGTCAGCACCCTGCTGGAGGTATTTGCCCACCATCTGCTTGATGAAGAAATTGAGTTCGGCGCCGAGCGTCACCTTCAACTTACATTCGTAATCAGCCACGGGAAGGAGTTGAATCCAAAGGTTCATGGCGATGGGCGAACCCACGCCTTCAAACTTAATCAACTTGGGGGCATCACGCTCTACGATTTGGAGGGTGATTTGTCCCATCTGAGTGCCAAAGGAAATGGTGTCCTCGGTAAAGGTAATGTCCTTGATTTGCTCCTGGAGCTTGTCGAGCTTGTCAGCGTCCTTGCCGGCAGCCTCTTTAATCTTTTCGCGCACCATGGGATTCTCCATCGCGAGCTTGATTGCCTCGAAGTTGCGGAGGTCAGAGAAGCGTTCGTAAACGATGTTGATGTTGTTGGAGATGGTACGGATTTCGCTTTCGTATTTAGTCATAAATAAGGGGGGAGGTTGGGAGGTTTTGAGGTTATAAGGTGTTAAGGGGTGAGAATGTTAGTTTCTTTTTGCACCCCCTCACCGCCAAGGCGGTCCCCTCCCCCTATAAACAGGGGGAGAGCGCCTGCGGGGTGCTTATCAAACCTTAAGAAGCCTCCATGTGGAGGCTTCTCATTATTTTACTTCTTCCATTCGCTGGGATTAGCGCGCCACTCTGCGAGCATGGGCACGTGTTCCGCCTTGATATAACCAGTTTCCTTTGCCACTTCTACTACAGCTTCGTAGTTGGTGAGGGTTACGAGGCGCACGTTGGCGTCTGCGAATGCCTTTTCGGCAACGGGGAAACCGTAAGTGTAGCTTGCTACCATACCGATTACGTTGTAACCAGCTGCACGGAGGGCTTCTACAGCCTTGAGTGAACTACCGCCAGTTGAGATGAGGTCTTCGATAACGATAACCTTAGAACCTTCGGGGAGTTCGCCTTCGATGAGGTTGCCCATGCCGTGGTCCTTAGCCTTTGCACGTACGTAGCAGAAGGGAAGGGCGAGTTCTTCAGCCACAAGCGCACCCTGAGCGATGGCACCCGTAGCAACACCAGCAACTGCGTCAGCTTCGGGGAATTCTTCAGCGATGATGCGTGCGAGTTCAATCTTTACGAAGTTGCGCAATGCGGGGAATGACAACGTCTTGCGGTTGTCGCAATAGAAAGGTGAAAGCCAACCGCTTGCCCAAGTGAAGGGCTGTTCGGGTTGCAACTTAATTGCCTTAACATTGAGGAGCTTTTCAGCAAAGATTTTTTCGAGTTGACTCATAATATAGAGATTGTTAATTGTGAATTACCTATTTGATGCAAAGGTAGCAAAGGGCGGGGAGTCGGCAAAGGGAAAAGGGGAATATTTTAGGTTTTGGGTGATATTGTAGCGCTTGTGCGAACGTCTTTATTACGTAATTTACCCCCTAAATCCATGTGCCGAAAAACTATACCTATTTTCGTAAAAATTATTAGTAAGATAAAAAAAATTATTAGTAAGATAATTTAAAATATGTTACTAATAATTTTCAGCATCTTAAAGTACTGATTATCAGATATGTTTTCTGGGATGAAAAATAAGGGGGCATTCCCACTTTTTTTGAGTGAGAATGCCCCCTGTTATAGGCGATAGGGTTGAGGAGTGATTAACGCACTACCTTCTTACCGTTCATGATGTAAACACCCTTGGCAGGCTGCTTCACGCGACGGCCGCTGAGGTCGTAGAGTGCGTTAGCGCCTGTGCCAATAGTGATGCCTTCGATGTCAGTGTCCAAACCGATGTCGGTAAGGATGAGGTTGTAGCCGCTAAGGTCTTCGCCGAAGTAGTAAGCACGGTTAGCGAGAAGCGTAGTGGGCATGTAGGGATAGAAACCTGCCTTGCCGCCCTTGTCGCTGATGCTGTAGCAAGCGTCAGTGCCCGTGTATTCTTCTTCTTCAGTAGTGCCGTAGAGGATGTTGCCCTCACAAGCGTCGGTAGCAGCCTCAGTTGTCTTGCGGAAAATAACTGACTTACCAGCAACTTCGGGAGCGTAAATCACAACGCCCACTTCTGCGGGAAGCACTGTGCCCTCAACGCGTGAGAGGTGCAGACGCTGTGCTTCGTTGTCGGCCTTCGTAGCAATATAAGCCGCTACGCCTTCAGGCATTTCCGTTGCCTCGGGCAAGCAAAGCGTTGAGAAGCCGTTTGCAGAGACGGTCAATGTGTAAGAATAGGGTGCGTCTTCGAAGGTTGCCTTTGTGTAGAGCAATTCAAAGGCTGCGATAGTCAAACACTTCTCTCCGCTCATATTTACCAACAAACCGAGGTCAACTTCTGTTTCTTCCTTGAGCGTGAAGCGCACTTCGTTATACAACACTGAGGTCTTGGGCTTCATAGCCGTAGCGCCGATGGCCTTGTGTAACTCTTCCGTAACGGGGAATTCACCAGCCTTGGCAACAACTACGTAACAGCCTTCACACTGGTCTTCGTAAGTGCCATATCTTGTGCGGAAGCGGTAATAACCTGCGGGGAGTGTGACGGTCTGATAGATCTTGTGATCCTTAAGCTTTGAGTCGAAGCGGTCCCATCCCGTAGTGATGGTCATTGCCTTGTTCTTCTCAGTATCAACATGGGCACCGGTAGTGATATATACACCTCCGTAGTAACGGCGAGGATTATTTTCAAGCGTCCAGTCGTTAATCTTGTAGAAACGTGGGTTGTCGCCGTTCACCTTACGGTTGGGGTCGCCAGCAAATGCTTCGTGGTAGTTCTTCAAATAGTTGGCGGTAACATTAACTTCCGCATTTGAAGTCTGACCTACCGAGAGGCTCCACACACCCTTTGAAGCGCCCCAAGCGTCTCCGTCAGGACCGAAGCCGTCGCGGATACCTGAGTTGCCATTACCTGAATGGTCGGTGATGTAAGTGCCTGTGCCCTGGTCGAAGTTGTAGTAAGCGAGCAAGTTCCAGTCTTCCACTTCTGCCAAAGCAGCATCGTTGGCAAGGCTGCGGTTGCAGACGCTCTGGAGTTGGTCTTGGTTGAGACAAGAACCCCATACGCGGAACTCATCTACGCTACCGTTCCAAGGATAATCGTAACGCGAGATGACAAACTTCGTAAGGTTGTATTCCGAAGGCGCACCGTTGGCAACTTCCTTCATCTTCACACCGTCGCGATAGAATGTAACTGTCGTACCATCGAAACTTACGGCATAGTGGTGCCATTCCTGCTCGATAACAAAATTGTTGTCAGAAAGATGTGTCACTCCAACAATGTCAAAAGCGAGCGCGCCGTTATCAGTTACGTAACCGCCAATCGTACCTCCGAAATGGCCGAAACCAAGACAGCCTCCGATTTCAATAGATGAGGGAGACATCCACCATTCAATAGTGAAATTACCATTCGTGAAGGGTGCCTTCGTCATTGTTACGCTTGCCGAAGCCGTGTTAAAGTTCAAACCGCTCTTAGAGTCGCCGTTGCAAACAATCACAGCATTGTTCTTTGAAGCAGTACTGCTGCCGAGAGCGTTTGTAGCCGTGAGGCTGACATTATATTTACCCGGAGCGTTGAACGTGTAGTCGGGATTGCGACCTTCAATGATGTGCATCAAATAATCATTGCTGATTACCCAATTCCATGACGTGGGCATTGACAAAGACTTGTCGTAGAAGTTCACCTTTTCGCCAACGAGAACGATGTTAGGCGTAACCTCAAATGCCGCAGTGGGTGCCACGTTCTTAACTTCCACATACTTGGTTTCACTTGCCAATACCGTGTTGTTAAATTTCACATTGAGCTGTACGGCAAAGACACCTGCGAAATTATAAGTAGCAGCGCCCACCATAGAATTGATAGTCTGCTTTTCGTAGTCCGAAACGTCAACCAGCCATTCGTATTCATAACCAAATACAGGAGACTCGGGGAGGAATGTTACGCTTTCACCGACGGCGCAAGTGGGACTTGAGAGTGAGAATGCCGCACTGATTGCGGGCTTCTTCACTTCTACTTCCAATGTGTCGGCAGCTTCGGCGCCTTTGGTGTTCGTTACCTTAGCAATAACCTGATGTGTGCCTTCCTGAGTGAAGTAAACCGTGGGCGACTTCATTGCTACGTTGTTCATATTCGCAGCAGGGATGGTCCAAGTAAGTGTTGTCGCACTCATACTGGGCGTTGCAGAGAACGTAACGGGCGCACCAACGTAAATATCTCCCGAGGGCGCGTTAATTTCTACGGTAGGCGTAGCGGTAGACGTCTTCACCTTCGTGTTCTTATTCTCGCGCTGTTCGATATTAGCGGTAGATTTGCTGGTCTTGGCGATAGGTGCATGGTTGCCGCCTACGCAGTCGCGCAAGTGAGGCGTGCCGTCAATGTCAATAATATCACCGCGGTAATAAGTTACGAGGTCATTGGTAAGTGCTGCGTCGGGCAAAGAAACTTGATACATCTTCTTCACTTCAGCTGCGGGCAATGCACGCTTCCAAATGCGGAATTCGGCAAGTTCTGCGTCGAAATAACTATTACCTGAACCTGCGGTGAATGTCAAATCGCCAAAACCGCCAAGACCTGAGTATGCAGAAGAATTAAGTGAAGCCTTCTTCGCACCATTTACGTAAACGGTGAGCGCACCACGGTCAACCACGATACAGATGTGCTTCCACTGGCCTAAGCTAAAGGTTCCGGCGTCCGTATTTACGCGATTGCTGGTGTCCCATCCCGCTGTGAACGAGCCGTCTGAGTTGGCGTGCATCATCCATGTACCCCAGTTACCAGCCGTTTGGTTCCAGTTGAGCAATGAGAGCGGACGAATCCAGAACTCCATAGTTGCCTTTTCGTAGTTAGTGCCAAAGACGTTGGGGATGGTGAATCCGCCCTGCTTGATAAAGGCAGAGGGGAGCTTAGTGCTTGCAGAAGCACCTGCGTAATACGCCTTGTTTGAAGCAAATGACTCAGCGTCTTCGTAAACTGCCGTTACGTGATACTCACCTGCCTCCGTGAGGGCATAAGTAAACGTTGAGGCGTTGGTTTCTCCCACCTTTACGCCACCACAATATACATTATAGCCCTGAATCTTCTTGCCCGAACGCACAGGTTCTTGCCAAGTGAGTTGGTCTCCACTTATGGCTACGTTTTCAGGTGCGTAGCATGAAGAAGATCCGTAAACGATGGTAGAATAAACGATGCGGTCGCCCTTGCGCGCGTCAATAACCCATTCTTCTTCAGTAAGTTTGAAGGGCGTTTCAATACCGTCAAGGTTGTTTTCGTAGTCGATGACAGAGAGGTTGTGCAGGCGACCCGAACCAATCATAGAGTTGCGCTTGCGTTCCACAATGAAGAAGTACTTCAAGGGGCGTGAGCGGTCCATACCCTCAGAGAGTGACGTGATGTCGTAACCAAATTCCATGGGTTCGTGATGGAAACCATCTGTCCACTTACCGAGCATGGGAACTTCGGGAGCGGGATTTGTAGCACCGTTAGCACCGTCTCCGGCATAGATAAAGTGGTGCATGGGCACTGCCTTTGAGGGCTCCGTAGCGTTTAAGTCGGCAGACACACCCGCATAGAAACACAACTCTGAGCGGTGTGTGTATTCCACTTCCACTTTCATGGTGCGCAAGGGGCGGTAGTCTTTCTTAATTCTGTAAACTTCGGGCGTCCACCATCCGTTATTGGGCACCCAGTCCTTACCATTCTTTACGGCTGCGGGCACACTCCACGCATAGGGACAGTAGATGAAACCCTGGTTTGCCCACCACGGTCCCCAAGAGTTTACGATAATCCACGCTCCCTTTTCAAGGGGTTGCTTTCCCCAAGGGTCGTTCGTTTCAAGGTCGCCTTCGCCGAAGATGCCGTCACCATCGAGGTCAAATTCTACGCGGTCGTCGTATCCCACGATGGTAAGTGCGTGGTCAACTTGCTCACCCCATCGTGTGAGGTAGCGCTTACCCACGAGACCCGCAGCACGATTGGCGTCGGTGTTTTCAATGTGTGAATCACCATTTGCCGAAGCCACACCGATACCTACGATACCCGGACGTCCCTTAAAGTCGGGGTCGCCATGGTGGTCGTAAAGCCAGCTCTTCAGAATCTTACGTCCCTTTGCAGTTTGGAGCGAGAAGGGAATGTGTGAGGGCTTGTGAGCACGGTTGAACATGGCTTCATACCACTTGTCGTAACCGTTCATCCAACCAATGTTGGGGTCGTCCCAGTCATACGAACCATACACCGAAGAATTCGTGCGGCCGCCATACGTCTTTGCCGAGGGCACACCGATAAACTGAATGAACTCATCCTTACCCGAGTTGCCGTAAGTAAGGTTGTAAACGAAGTGAGAGGGCAACTGGTTTTCTTCCACATTACCGGGAAGGTCGCGATAAGCATTTAACTCATGCGTGAGCATGTAACAGATGCGCGACGCCGCACCACACGAACCATTCACCTGGTTAAACACAGGGGGGAAATACTTCGTCTCCGCCGCATTGATGTGCGTAGGCAAGTCTGTACGGTCTTGCACTTCCTGCAATCCCATTTCACCGCTGCGCGTACGCTTAGCGCCAGGCATGGGCTCGTCTCCCTGCCAATAAATCAAAGACCAGTCGGGATTATAATTGTCTTCATAATCCACCCACTTGGTTCTGTCAACCTGCATCACCTGAGCTGAAGCCAACAGCGGCGTAGCCAGCGCAAGCAAAAGGTAATTTCTTAACTTCATACAGAGTAAGGTATTTAAGATTAATAATTTACTTTACCATGGAGAGCGTAATCCCCACCTTGCAAAATTAGGCATAATTTACGGATTTTTAGGAATAAACGCATTGCTAATTTAGTGAGTCACTCATTTTTTTATTTCATCCATATAGAAGCTATTTCTGAGGGGGTAAAAAACCTGCTTTTTTAGATGTGAAATAGGCGCCGTAAAAACTATATCTATTTTCGTAAAAATTATTAGTAACATAAAAAAAATTATTAGTAAGATAATTTAAAATATGTTACTAATAATTTTGGGTGTTATAGGTGTGCTGATTATCAGGTAGTTACAAGTGTGTGAAAAGTGAGGGTGAATGGGCGTTGTTTGTACCCCTCATCGGGCGAAATTTACCTCACAATTAACTCCCGTAGGGCGCCTGTTTGCGACGGGAAATAAAAAACTCCACGGAGGCGCATTGCTCCGTGGAGTGAATGAGGGATGTTACAGCGCGTGGCGCAGCGATGCGGTTAGAAGTTGAATACGAAGCGGCCGCGTATACCCCAGCGCTTGGTAGTGGGGTCGTCGAGGTAGTTGAGGCGACGCACGTATTCGATGTTAAACACCTTGAAGATGTTGTACAGCCCGACGTAGGCTTCCACGTAGGGGCGCTTGCGGTTCATCACCTGGGTGATGGGCGTGAAGTGTCCTGTGGCGTCGAAGGTGCCGGGGAAGTGGTAGAGGTCGGCGCGGTGGGCGTTCTCTTCAAGCAGGGGATTGTTCTTCGCCGTGAGGTCTCCCCAGAGTGCGCTGAAGCCGAAGTATTCGCGCAGCTTGAGGTGCTTGATGAGCGGAATGCGGTTGAGGATTTTGCCGTTCAGTTCCCACGAGCAGAAGAGCGCAGCATAGCGGTCGTTGAGAAACTCCATGTTGCGCAGGAGGCTGAAGGTGTTGTCGTCCTTGATGTACGAGAGGTTTGCGGCGGGCACGATGAGGTAGGGGAAGGGCACGCGGTTCCACTGCGCCCCGACCTTGAGTTGCGTATCTATGCGCCCCCACGAGGGTGTCCAGAAGCGCTTGTAGATGCCTGCTTCGGTGAAGTTGTAGGTAAAGTCACTGCCCAATACGCCCTTGAGCCCGAAGGAGTGTTGCAGGGTGAGCTTCGGCGCATCGTTGTTGGTCGCCACGCGGCGCTGCTTCGTGTTTACCCACTTCACGCCCGGCTGATAGGTGAGGGCGATGGTGGCTTCCGTAGCGCGGAGGTCGTGGACGTGGTGCTGCTTGTCGGCAGAGACCGTTCCCGTGCTGAGGGGTTGGTAGAAGAGGCGCGCCGTGGGGCGATCCTTCTGCACCTTTGCCGAAAGGCTGTAGGAAAAGCCGTTCTCGTATTCACGGGTATAACCCGCACGCCAGTATTCCGTATAGAGCATGTGCTCAACGGGCGTCCATTTGAAGGAGGTGAAGACATTGTCTTTGTCCGTAGTCATAAACTTGTCGGAGGGCGAGACGACGTCGTTGTAATAACCCACGGAAATCTTGTTGTAAGGGTATTCGTGGGGCAGGTATGCCTTGGGGATAAAGCTGTAAGTAAACTCCCCACTGCCTTTCCAGCAATGGTCGTCAATGCCATAGGCGGCGTATCCCTTGAAGAAGAGTTTGGGGTGGAGGTTTGCCGTAGTTTGGAAAGAACCGCGGAGGCGGTAGCCCTCAACAAAGTTTTGCGAGAAAATCGTGTTGATGGGACCGATGTCGAGTTTAGAAGGTTTCTTGGGGTCGGTGCTCGTCTCCACAAAGTTTTCGACAAACGCCTTGGCAATCCAGATGAACACCTTATAGCCCCTGAGTTGTTGCATCTTCTGCACGAAACTCTCCATGCCTTCTTCCGAGTCGGTGAGTTCGCCAGGGCGTCGTGCCTCCCAGAATTGCGCATTCTGCACACGGGCATTATAGTCCTCGCGCTGATCGCCCATGAAGTCAAATTCCTTGTCGGCAATGGGGGCAAAGGAGAAGGCGGAGTAATCCGTAGTGCGCTTAATCTGCATGCTCTGAGTGCCTTCGATAAGGCTGAGTTCCATAATCATATTGTCGCGCGCCAAGACCTGTTCGCCCGTAGGGAGGGTTTCAAATTCTTGCACCACACGCATGGTTTCGACAAAGTTGATGTCGGAGCGGTGGGGGATGGTGATGTCGGCACGGTGCACGCGGTAGGTAGAATCCGCCATGACATACAGATGACCTGAGAACCCAAAGTCCTGAGGATTGTTGGGCGTAAAGGCAACATCAATACAGCGGCGACCGTCAATATTGAGGGTGTCCATCAAGAAGTAACGGTAAAACCCAATGGCGTAGTTCGTCGAAAGCGGACTGATGAAGGGGTATTGCAGGAGGCGCACCTTGTCGTCGTTGATATTTACCGTCGTAAAGCAGTCCTGAAGCATCGTGTTGAGGATGTCGCCTGTAGCAAAAATATCATTGATGCCGTTGGCGCGCTGCCCGAGAACGATGCTCTTTTGAGTGTCTGTCGATTTGCGGTATATCTCGCGCACCACGCTTTCATCTACCGAGATGGGCAGGATGCGCTTTCCCGTGTAGTTACAGGTTTCTACGTGGTCGAGCAGGAAAGGGTGTTTTTGCGCCCACTCCCATTCCGTCATGTTGTCGGTGATGTTGTTGATGGAGAGCACGAGTTTGTTATACTTCTCCAAGCTGTAGAAGTCGTGCGCCTTGAGTGCCCCTAAGTTTTTGCGCTCAATCACCTTTTTCATGAGTTCTACGGCAGGGTTGTTCTTACGGCTGTACCTCTTTTTCTTCCCCACGACGGTGGCAGTCTGAATCTCCGTTTCAAATTCCTCAAGCATCACGTCCAAGGTGCGGGCACGCTTCGGCGTAAACGTCTTGGCGTTATACCCCACAAAGGAGAAGGTCAGTTCGCCCACCTTAAAGGGAATGGAATACTGCCCCTTCTCATTCGTCTGCACCGCACGCTCGCCCTTGTAGTAAACGTTGACGTACGGCAATGGTTCCCCCGTCCGCGCATCGGTAACCGTGCCGGAAATCTTCTGTGCCAACATGCTCAAGGAGCAGGTTAGGAGCAGGAGGTATGTGAGGAGGGAACGCATTTTGGGGAAATGAGAAAGAAGAAATGAGAAAGAATTTTCCTGGAATGAGAACCGGATGGCGCTCTCCCCCTGTTCATAGGGGGAACCGACGCACGAAGTAAGGACAGAGGATAAACTTGTTTATACTATGTCTTACGAGAAGGAGGAAGAAGAGCGTAGCGAAATCAATCGGGACCACGTCGTGGTGAGGGGGTGCAGAAAGCGGGTGTCAATAAAAGAACTGCGCAAATAACATTGTTACATATTTTTTCTGCACCCCCTCCCCGCCAAAGGCGGTACTCCCCCTATGAACAGGGGGAGAGCGCCGTGCGGAGTGCTTACTTGTCTGCTTGTGTCCTTGTCTTCTTGACTGCTAAATATGATTAGTCCAATTCCTCGTCCGCCTCAAATCCGCCCATCGTGCGGATGGCATTTTTGAGGAGAATGTATTGTTGGAAGAGGTCGTGGATGGGTTCTTCCTTTTCCACGTAATTGTGCATGGGACTCTTGAGGTAGAAGCTCATCCACGTCTGAATGCCGCTCCAACCCGCGCGAAGGGCGAGGTCGGCACAGAGCACGAGGTCGAGCATTAAGGGAGCGGCGAGGATGCTGTCGCGGCAGAGGAAGTCCACCTTGATTTGCATGCCGTAGTCCTTGCCCATCCATCCGAAGATGTCGAGGTTGTCCCAACCTTCCTTGGCATCGCCACGAGGGGGATAGTAATTGATGCGCACCTTGTGGAAGATGTCGCCGTAGAGTTCGGGTTGTTCGTCCGCCTTAAGAATCGTGTCGATAACGCCGAGCTTTGAAACTTCCTTTGTCTTGAAGTTTTCGGGCGCATCAAGCACTTCACCGTCGCGGTTGCCGAGGATGTTTGTAGAGAACCATCCCGAGAGGCCGAGGCAACGGGTGCGAAGCATGGGCGAGAGCACCGTCTTCATAAGTGTCTGTCCCGTCTTGAAGTCCTTACCAGCGATGGGCACGTTCTGCTGTTTCGCAAAGTCCCACATCGCAGGGATGTCGATGCACAAGTTGGGCGCTCCCATCACGAAGGGCGCACCTTCGGCAATCGCAGCATAGGCGTAGCACATTGAGGGCGAGATGTGCTCGCAATCGTTTGCCTTCATAGCAGCCTCAAGGTCGGCAAGGTTCTTGTGAACCGCCTCATTGTAAGGAATATACTTCTCCGTAGAAGCCGCCCAAATCACTACGGCACGGTCGCAACCGCGTTCCGCCTTAAAGTTACGGATGTCGGCACGGAGCTGTTCCACGAGTTCCCAACGTGTACCCTGCTTGACGTTATCGCCCTGCAGACGCGTCACGAAGTTCTTATCAAACGCTGCCGTGAGGGGCTTAATCGCTTCGAGTTCATCGCGAACGGGGTCGATGTCGCGTTGCTTCAACACATCCGCATGGAGGGCTGCCTGATAAGCGTCCTCTTCAAAGATGTCCCACGCTGCAAATTCAAGACTTTGCATGGGGGCAACGGGCACGATGTCCTTGATTTTCTTATATTGCTTTGCTTCGCCACGACCGACGCGGATTTTTGCCATTTCAATGACCGACCCACCGGGAACGGTGAGGCCTTTGCGGTACATCAACGTACCTGTAATAAATGTGGTCGTTACTGCGCCGAGCCCTACGCTCATTACGGCGAGTTTACCAGTAGCTTCTTTCATATCTTGAGATTATGATGTTGTTAAAATCTATGCTGGAAGTGTTGAGAGCTTGAGACGCTCCCTAAGTTGCAAAATTAGAAAAACTTTGGCGAACGGTTAAAGTTCTACAATAATTAACTTTTATTTTCCGTAGAAGGGGACAACTTTTAAGTGGTGCTAACAAATTTAAGCAATAATTAGCAATTCAGCCCAAAATTTCTAAAAACGGGTGTGTCCATGCACTTGAAATTTCCCCGAAACCCATTGTGCGAAAAACTATATCTATTGTAGTAAAAATTATTAGTAACCTAAAAAAAATTATTAGTAAGATAATTTTAAATAGGTTACTAATAATTTTGGGTAGGTCTAAGTAACTGATTATTAGGTGTGTATAGTAGCGAAAAATTGTTACATTTTGAGTGCACACATGTGCTTAAAACAATAGCGTTGCTATACAAACAAATTACGACCTCCTGCTGTTCCCCACTTTCATAAGTGCCAACCCGATGATGACACACACGAGTTCGCGGAGTCGAATTAAAAGTCCGAGCGAAACGCCTACGCCCGCCGTCAGCATAAGTCCGCCCGCCGCCATGGCAAACCCGCCTTCACGCGCACCAAGTTGCATGGGCAGGAAGAAAAGGGCGTTGGCAAAGAGGGAGGTAAAACCGAGTATCAGAATGCAGTCGGCAAAGTTTACCGTCACTCCGAAGAGGTGGAGGAAGATTAAAATTTCTGCGCTTGAAATGATGCGTGCGCTGAGTTCGCACCCCAAGGCGAAGTAAAAGGTAGCTGGGCGCGTGGCATGGAGGGCTGCGATTTGCTGGTCTATTTCTAAAAGCGTCTGGCGCTTGTCTGCGCAAAATCGCGTTGCCCATCCTTTGATAAAGGGTACGTGCGTCAGTGCCTGCATGAGGCGCAAGGTGAAGCCCTTCTTATACCCTCGCATGAAAACGTAAATCGCCAGCGAGCAGAAGGCAACCGTGAGGGCGAGCAAGATACCCATGGCGAGGGTGATGAGTTGCGAGTAGCAGAAGAGGTAGAGCACGACGGAGAGCATCCAAAACCAGAAGTGCGAGAAGATGTGCATCATCACATAGAGCAGGGTGCTCGACGTGGCACGCTCTACGCCTACATAAGGTTTCAACTCCATGATGCGGTAGGGTTCTCCCCCCATCAGTCCCACGGGAGTGACGCAGTTGAGCGAGAACCCCGTGATGGTGAATTTCAGAATGCGCCAAAAGGGGATGCGCTTGCGGTCGGTGCCGTCGTGGATGATGGCGCGCCAACCTAAGGCATTGATGGCATACACTCCCACCCACAATAGGCAAGCCAGCACGAACCAGCGACCGGCACGCACCACGTTTTCGGTGATGGCATCAAGCGTCATGTCGAAACTAATGACCATCACCACCACACTGGCGATGCCGATGAGGAAGAATATGTTGCGGACTTTTGCAGACATATTAGTTTAGAAAAAATCACTCATGCTATCCATCAACCCCATCATAAACGCCATGACAATATAGTAGCGGATGGTTTTGCCCACTCCCATGCTGAGGAGCGAGTAATAAATATTGAGGCGCAAGTAACCCATGGCTACGGTAATCACACTGCCGAGGATGGGAATCCATGAAAGGAGTCCCGCCCATACACCGTAGCGCTTCACCTGTTGAATGCCTTTGTTGAGTTTCTTAGGGGGGAGTTTCAATAACTTATAAATCCAGTCTTCATTCCCCATGTGGCCCACGCCGTAGTTAAACATACCCCCCAGCGTGTTGCCTATTGACGCCCAAATGAAGAGTCCCCAAGGGTCTACCCCTGCGGCAATAAGGGTAATCATTACCGCTTCAGAGGAGAAGGGTATAAAACTTCCTGCCAAGAATGCAGCGATAAACATTCCGGGCAACCCCCAGTCTACGAGAAGATTAACGATAAAATCCATGCCGTGTGGTAGTTAAAGAAGGTGATAAGAATGAGTATGAGAAGTGACATCCAAAAGACGGTGGTACAAAACCATCCGCGGGTGAGTGTCAAGTAGTGGGCGATGTGAGGTGCACCGTTTGTGATGAGTAAGAGCAACCACGTCCAGCGTTCTTCGGGGAAGAGCAGGAGCAACACCGTGAGTCCGCCCTGCACGAGCGCTATTAAATAATAGTACATGCGCACGCGGATTTTGTCGAGATAAGAGGTGCGCACCTGATGCGTGATGGCGATAAGCGAAAGCAGTAGCGTGCCTCCCGCACTGATGAGAAATTGCCACTCGGCAACGGGGAGCGTGGCGGGAGTTGCGGTGTAAACACTCTGCCAGTAACTACTATCGATGTGGGTTAGGGCGTGGCGGGTGCTTTCTATAAACTGGAGAAGCAGGGAGAAGTCCCACTTCACCAATGCCCAAAGGGAATAACCTACGAGGGGCAAGAGCAGTGCCATGAGGGTGGCGCCGAAACTGCCCAGTGTGAGCGAGCGCAAGTGAAGGCTGCAACTGAACAAGAGCAGGGGTACCAACCACAATACTTGCGGGAGGAGCAATGCTGCAATGCCTAACAAGAGAAAGGCGTGAAACATCTTTCCCTCGGGGCGTCGCTCTTGGTAAACCGCAAAAAGGCAGGCGTAGCAGAGCAGTAGCGCAAGCGGAAGCAAGGAGGCGAGGCAAAACTCATGGAGCAGCGGGACGGACGTGAGCGCGACGAAGACGGTAGTGCTCACCATGCGCGAGCGTTCGCGAATCAGTTGCTGTCGCGCGTTGGTCTCCATCCACACGTAGGTGGTTAGTAGCGCCACAAACCAACCTCCCCAAAGCAGAAGGTTGCCTGCTTCGGGGAGTATCCATAGCAAACTTCCCACACCAAGGGCGAGGGGAAGAATTGCGGTGCTTGTGGTAATTGCTTTCTTCATTTTATATAGTTCCTATAGTAGCTATAGTTCCTATAAGTATATAAGTAACCTTAAAGGTCCTGACCGATGTCGCGACGGTAGTACTTGCCCTGATACTGAATCTGTTCAGCACCCTTCATCGACTTGGCAAGCGCTTCTGCCTTGTCCTTACCGTAAGAACTTACGGCAATAACGCGACCGCCAGCAGTTACGAGTTTGCCGTCCTTCATTGCGGTACCTGCGTGGAAGACTACGCTGCCTTCTACATCAGCACCTGTGATGGCAAAACCCTTTTCATAATCCTGGGGATAACCACCGCTGACGCACATCACGCAAACCGCTGCGCGTTCGTCAAACTCAATGGTCTTTTCATCAAGATTGCCTGCAGCCACACCTTCGAGCAAATCCACAAGGTCACTCTTGATGCGCAACATCACACTTTCCGTTTCGGGGTCTCCCATGCGGCAGTTGTATTCAATTACCTTGGGTTGTCCGTCGCAGTTGATGAGGCCGAAGAAGATAAAGCCCTTATACACGATGCCTTCAGCAGCGAGACCTTCAACGGTGGGGCGGATGATTTGGTTGTCTACAATCTTCATCCATTCAGGAGTCGCGAAGGGCACGGGAGTTACAGAACCCATACCGCCAGTGTTCAAACCCTTGTCGCCCTCACCAATGCGCTTGTAGTCCTTAGCTTCGGGAAGAATCTTGTAGTTCTTGCCGTCGGTAAGTACAAATACCGAGCACTCGATGCCTGAGAGGAATTCTTCAATCACTACGCGAGAAGAGGCATTGCCGAACATACCTCCGAGCATGCTGCGGAGTTCCTTCTGTGCTTCTTCAAGGGTGTCGAGAATGAGTACACCCTTACCCGCACAGAGACCATCGGCCTTGAGTACGTAAGGTGATTTGAGGGTTTCGAGGAACTTGCAACCTTCTTCCACTTGTGTGCCGTCGAAAGTAGCGTAGGCAGCCGTGGGAATGCCGTGGCGCATCATGAATGCCTTAGCAAAGTCCTTAGAACCTTCGAGTACAGCACCTGCCTTTGAGGGACCGATTACGGGAATGTGCTTTACGGCGTCGTTAGCAAGGAAGTAGTCGTAGATACCCTTTACGAGGGGGTCTTCAGGACCTACTACAACCATATCAATGCCTTCCTTCACGGAGAAAGCGGCGATGCCGTCAAAGTCGTCGGCTTTCAATGCGGGCACATTCTCGCCTACGTTGGCAGTACCAGCATTACCGGGAGCGATAAAGAGTTTTTCAACTTTGCTGCTCTGAGCAATTTTCCAAGCAAGGGCGTGTTCGCGACCGCCACTGCCAAGTAAGAGGATTTTCATA
>JAGBYW010000065.1 GCA_017628555.1 Bacteroidaceae bacterium
CGTTTATGGCATTCAGGCAAATGGCAGCGTGGTTAAATTAAAGGGTAGTTCTAAGAAAGATATTCAACCAGGAATAGAAATTGTTGTTCCCCAAAAGCAGGCACGTCGCAAGATGTCAACTTCAGAAATTATTGGTATTGGTTCGGGTGTGGCTGCCTTAGCGGGCGTAGTGGTTTCATTGTTGAATGCTACGAAGTAGTATATTTGAATGATTAATGATGGACGAGAAATTTGCTCTCCGATCATAGCTCCTTAATATGGAAAAGAAACAACATAACATAAACTTGGTACGCTGTTGGGAGATTCTCAAGAAGCGCAAGAAGGCATACTTCATCACGCTTCCGATAGTGTTTGTTCTTTCTTGCATTTGGATTCTTCCTCAGCCGAGATTCTATCGCAGTAGTGTAGCGCTTGCCCCTGAATATACAACAGAATCGGGTGGCGGACTTTCTAGCATTGCCTCATCCTTTGGTTTCAATTTAGGCGCTATGGGAGGTGGGTCGGATGCCATCTATCCTTCCCTCTACCCTGAGTTGTTCCAATCGCCCGAATTTATCGTTAGTCTCTATGATATCAAGGTAAAAACGGAAGATGGTGCGATAGAGACGGACTATTATACTTATATCAAAAAGCACCAGAAGCGTAATCCCATTACAGCACCTTTCCGTGTGGCAAAGAAATGGGTGACGTCCCTTTTCAAAGAGGAAAATAAGGTAAGTGCCGCATCAGCACAGGGAGTAAATCCCTTCCGAATGTCAGAGAGGGACTATTACTTGATGGAGAGAATTCAGCAGAAAATTCTTTGTACGGTAGATAAACAGACGGATGTTATTACCATCACCGTGACTGACCAAGATCCGCTTGTGGCTGCGATACTAACAGATTCTGTTTGCGACCGTTTGCAGAATTTTATAGTGATGTATCGCACCAGCAAGGCTCGCATGGATGCGGAATACTATCAGACGTTGGTTGATTCAGCTCTTCATGAATACAATAAGGCGACCTTAGCCTATAGTCGCTTTTGTGATAGCCACAATATGGCCATTCGTCAGGCTGTTATCTCTAAGCGTGAAAGCCTTGAAACGGAGCGTGCTCTCAAGCTTAATGCTTATACAGCGCTATCCACTCAATTGGAGACGATGAAAGCTAAGATTCAGGAAAATACTCCTGCATTTACCGTGCTTAAGAGTCCCACTGTTGCACCAAAACCAGCAGGTCCAAAGCGTATGCTTTTCGTCATTGGTATGTGCGCACTGGCCGGAATCGGTTTAACACTTTGGTTGATCAGAAAAGAGATTTTGGGAATTGGTCAGCAGTAAATGATTTTTACGAAGTCTCTTTTACGAAAAATTAACTGAGACTTAGTTTAAATTAACTCCCAATTAATTTAAATTAAGTGAGGAATAATTTCAAGAGTTCCTCATAGTAGTCTCTGTAGGAAGGAATTAGCATCAGCAATGATAATTAGACTTAAAGAGTTACGGGTGATACCAGCGCTAATGGCGCTGGTTTTTGCCATGTATAATTCTTTGGATTTCAATTCGCTGGATATGCAGATGGCCTCCTATTGTTCGTTGGGTGTGATGTTACTGACGGCATGCGCTTCGGTGCTCTTTGTTGCTCATAATCGTGGAGTATCGCGGTATGCATTTAGCTTAATAGTCCTATTATCATGGATTGCTGTAGTGACTATGCTGAATGGACAAAGTTTAAAGGATTGGTTGTATAGCTGTATCAGCATCGCGGCGTTGCTTTTCCTATTTGATTACTATCGCAATGATATCCGTCCGATTTTAATTGGGGCGTTAATCGGTTTCTCCCTATCTATTTATGCAGCCATGTGGCAATTGATTACCAACCCCTACTTATGGGTTCAGGTGAATGACGATTCTAATGTCGTGTCTGGATTCTTATTAGGAGGAAACTACAATCAAATGGGGACGCGTTTGCTCTGTGGGGTGCTTCTAAACATCTTGTGCTTGAAATGTAGTCGTTGGTTTTGGGTGCCTCTTATACCTTTGATACTAACATGTATCGCGCTCTTATTAATGGTGCAGTCGATGACATCGCTTGTAAGTTTGTTGTTGTTGCTTGTTTTTTGTTGCTTGCCTGGTTTCAAGTTCCCAAGACTTTGTATAACGGGATTAATTAGTGCTGTTGTACTGTTTCAAGTGTTAGTGTGTTTCAACGGAAAGGGAATTGAAAACAATGAAACGGCAACGTGGTTTATTGTAGATGTACTTGGTAAAGATATAACCTTTACGAACCGCACGACATTGTGGGACTCTGCAATGCGTTTGTTTGCCTCCTCCCCATTGATGGGATACGGATTTCCCACATCCGATTGGTATTATTCCAACTTAGCTTCTACAGCTGTAGGACCTCATAACCTAATTCTTGGACTTATGATTTATGGGGGAATCCCTGCAGTCGGAATTTTTGTCGGAATAGTAGCGTATTCCTTAATTACTCTTCTGCGGAATAAGGATAGGTATGCGACGGCGCTTTACGCAATGGTGGGTGTTTTCTTGCTAATGTCGCTGATGGAGGTGTATTCCATAACGCTGATCTCCTTTATCATAGTTCTGACCTATTATTATGGGCAAAGTTCTAACTCGCTCCTAAACCCTAATGAACAACAATACAAGAGTTATAGTCAACACGTTAGCGCAGAATGTTCGTAGTATCATTAACATCGTTCTGTCGCTTTACTCAACGCGTATCGTTATGGACGCGTTGGGTCAGTCGGACTATGGTGTTTATATGTTGGTGGCAGGGGTGGTTTCTTTTCTAGGCTTCTTTACAAACAGTCTTACAATCACTACGCAACGCCACATTTCTTATTGCCACGGAGCTGGAAGTAAAGAGGATGCTAGAGCTTATTTTGCCAATAGTTACTTGCTTTTACTTATCATAGGCCTAGTACTTGCAGGGTTACTCGCGTCTCTCACTTCCGTAATCTTCGATGGCGGATGGTTAAAAATTGACGCTAACAGATTGGCAGAAGCAAAGTGGGTGTATCTCTTAGTTATCACTTCCGTCTTCATGACGTTGCTGACGTCGCCTTTCCGCGCTCTGCTGATTGCTTACGAAAACATAGTATATATCTCCATCATTGAAGTGCTTGACGGAGTCTTAAAACTTTCTGCGGTATTCTTTCTATACTACTTCAGCGACAATCGTCTTACTATTTACGCAATGATTATCATGCTGGTAATGATGTTTAACTTTTTCGCCTTCATGATATATTGTCAAAGAAAATATCCAGAGAGCTGCATTTTGCCATCTCTCAAACAGTGGGACGTTGTGATTCAGAAGAAGATTGTAAGCTTTGCAACATGGAACCTTTACGGAATGGTGTGTGTGTTGGTGCGTGCCCAAGGGGTGGCGGTGCTTATAAATCATTTGCTTAAAGGAACGATACTCAATTCGTCTTATGGTATAGCAATGCAAGTGCAAGGGGCTGTAACATTCTTTGCAACAGCAATTCATAACTCCTTAAAGCCTCAAGTAATAAAAGCCGAAGGTGCTGGAGAGCACCATCGTGCCATACGATTGTCAGAAATGGCTTGTAAGTATAGTTTCTTGATATTGTTGCTTGTTGTAGCGCCCATATTGGCAGAATTACCGGTAATTCTCGATGTTTGGTTAAAGGATGTTCCTCCCTATTGTGTCGTCTTCTGTGTCGTGATTTTGATTTCAGTACTCACAGATCAATTAGCTTTAGGTCTAACGCTCATTGTGGAGGCCATAGGGCGCATTCGTAATTATTCTTTGTGGAAATATACGGTTAAGATTTTTGCTCTGCCGGCAATGTATTTCGGAGTGCAAGCAGGAATGAGCATTGCTGAAGGATTCGTGTTCTATTGGATTTTTGAACTTCTCAGCACGGTAGTGACGATAACTTATATTTGCCATGCAACAGGTGAGAGCTTCGGCTCTTATTTACGAAATGTTCTCCTTAGAATACTTCCTCCCGTGTTGTTTATGGGGATAGCAGCTTATTTTTCTCATCAACTCTTTGATGCTACTCCTTGGCGTATAATAGTGACAGGATTAATGACAACTTTGGTTGGTGTGAGCGCTATTTGGTGGTGGTCAATGACCTCACAAGAGCGTATTTATGTGTTGTCCATAGTGAAGACGAAGTTTGGAAAAAATAATAAAGATTGCAAATAAACATGTCGCATCACGTTACTCTCTCAATCGTTATGCCCGTATTTAATCACGCTGAGTTGGTGATTGAAATGCTACGGAGCATTCAAGATAACACCTTTCAGGATTGGGAGGTGATTGCTGTTGACGATGGTTCTGAACCAAGCGCTTGGGATGCAATTCTGGATTATTGTAAAAGCGATGCGCGTATTCGTTATATCCATCGTGACGAGTCGCGTCAGAAGGGCGCGCAAACGTGTCGGAATATAGGGTTGGAGCTCGCAAGAGGAGAGTATGTTTGCTTCTTTGACTCTGATGACTTTATTGCTTCCCACGGATTGGCACAACGAGTGAACGCTATTCGTGAACGTGAGGATTTGGATTTTATGGTATTCCCCTCTGCAACGTATAAAGATGGCAAATTCTCTGCTGAGCCCTCCGTGAATGTTTATGGTTATCCTTTATATAAAGATGATGTGGCCGCATTTTGTCAGAGGCGATTGCCATTCATTGTTTGGAACAACATTTACCGACGCACCTCACTCTTAGAGAAGGGTATAACTTGGGATGTGAATCTTCGCTCGTTGCAAGATGCGCAGTTTAACCTCCAATGCCTTTTGGCTGGGATGAAATACGAATATGCGGTTCTACCTCCTGATTATGCTTATCGTTATGGGGTGGCTGGTTCAATCTCAAAGAAAATCAATTCAGCTGAACATTTAGAAAGCAATCTTTACACGGTAAATTATTTTTATGAAGCGGTGCAAAAGGTGTTTGCCCATAAGTATGATAGCGCTTTATACCGAGGTGCGACGCAGATATACCTTACAATTTTGCGTAATGAAGCACCAAAGTGGTTCTCTCAGCGATTGGTTGCATTAGTAAAGAGTAAGTCTCCGATGTGGGGCTGGGTGTTGTCGTTCCAGGTGAGTATGACAATGCTATTAGGGAGGATTCTTCCTGCGAAAGTAGCTCGTGCGCTCCCCTTTTGCTTTAACGTTATGAGTAATCGTTTTTTTATGAGAAAATGGAAGGTACAAACCATTGGAAAATTCCTTATGGTGTGTTGCTTAGTCTTGCTCTCTTTAAGTAGTTGCGCACAGAAGACGGCCTCAAGGGAACATCTTTATGAATTATCCTGGAGTGATGAATTTAATTCCTCTGCTTTAGACACGACATTGTGGAGCAAGATGAAGCGTGTGAAGAATTCGCGTTGCTCTATGTATTTCACCTCAGATGAACGCCTTTTTGAACAGAAGAAAGGGCGTCTTAGGCTCTTTGCTTTCCATAATGATAATTTAATTCCGACGGATACGGCTCAATATCTTACAGGAGGGATTACTTCCGATGGAAAGGCGACTTTTGGATATGGTAAGATTGAAGTGCGTGCGAGGGTAAAGGGGGCACAAGGCACATGGCCTGCCATTTGGACCTTGCCAACGGAATCCAAATTCCGAACAGTGAAGAGTCCTTACTATGCCGAACTTGACATTATGGAATATGTTGACCACAATACGTTTGCTTATCAAACGGCTCACAATGCATACACTCTTCGCGACCGAAAGAATTGGACGCGTCCGAATCATCAAGTAAAGTCACCAATAAAGGTGGGTAAGTATAACGTATATAGCGTTGAGATTCTGCCCGACGAGATTATTTTTGCGGTCAATGGAGTAGAGACGCTGAGATATCCTCGTTTGGAAGAGGAAGCGCATCAGTTTTATTATGGGGTAGAGTCTTTTCTAATGTTGGATATGCAGGTTAATCCCCCAAAGTCGTGGTCGAAAGGTGCAGCCCCAACGACTTTCCCGGCTTACATGGACATCGATTGGGTGCGTGTATATAAGTTAAAAGATAATGCTACGAAATAAGTGATGAAGAGGGTTTCAATAATCATCGTTACATACAACTCTGAACGGGATATTTTTGATTGTGTACGAAGCATTCAAGAGTATGCCGACATTCCGTTGTCCGATGTAGAGCTTATCGTAGTGGATAACAATAGTCGTGAGTCGGAAGCGATGTTTGCAAAGTTGCGTGACGTATGGGGAGATGACATTGTGTTGATAAAGAATACGCATAACGGTGGATACGGACAAGGCAATAACGTGGGCATCCGACAGGCTACGGCTCCAGTGATTCTGATTATGAATCCAGATGTTCGCCTTGCTACTCCTTTCTTCGCTAAGCCCCTTTCTGCTTTTGCAAAAGATGAAAAGCTCATCATGTATGGCATGAAGCAATGGTACACTCCCACTCGTCAGAGCCGGAGTTCCTTTTTATGTACCTACAGGATGAATGGTTATTTGCGCACATTACTTGAAGCTTTTTGTAATAGGGTGAATTGGTATCTTCCCTCCTTAATGCATCTATCAGGTTCTTGCTTTTTTATCCGAAAAGCATCTTTCGAAGCTGTAGGACTATTTGATGAAAGTATATTTATGTATGGTGAGGAAGAAGATATCCGTTGGCGTTTGGCAAAACAGTTTGGTGCTCATTTTCATTTCGACAAGTCCATGCGCTATTTGCATTTAACGTCGGAGCGTTCCCCAAGTGTTGCCACGCAATTGAAGTATCTCGAGGTGTCCATGATTTTGAATGAAAAGAAAGGGTATCCTCGAGTAAAGATTGTGCGTAATTTCATTCAAATCTATAAACTGAAGTATTGGCGAGAATGTCTTCGACGCTTTTTGGGAAAACCTCATCGCGAATATGAAATGCTCAAAGAATTACTACCTAAACTTAGGGCTGTAAAAGAACAACTAACAAATTCTTAATATCATTGTTAGGAAAAATTATATTTTATTTTTGAATAAGTGATGACAATTTTGGAATATTTAATATTCTTAGGTTGGCATCTCTTTTATTGTAAAATATATATTATCTTTGCAAGAAATAGGGGGAAAGTTTGAAGTGCGAGAAATGAGTCTAAATATCAGTTTGATTCCACTGACAGTATCTGTAATTGTTCCTACTTATAAACCTCAAGACTATCTCTGGGAATGTTTGGATTCGCTGGTTGCTCAAACTTTTCCAAAGGAAGATTTTGAGGTGATTCTGGTATTGAATGGATGTGAAGAACCTTATAAGTCAACCATAGAGTCATATATTTCTCAAAGGATGAATGGTATGAATGTGAATTTCATTCATACAGATGAGGGTGGTGTTTCTAATGCCCGTAATTTAGCCTTAGATTGTGCTCAAGGGGATTATGTGACATTTATAGATGATGATGATTACGTGTCGCCGAGGTATTTAGAATTGTTATATGAAAAGTCAGATTCTGAAACGATTTCTGTATGCATACCTTATGCGTTTAAAGATGGAGATGTTTCTATACCAGTGTTCTATCCGATTCGCGAGGTGTATGAAGAAATGCATAAACAAAAAGTTGTTCGGATATCTTCAAGAGTACGTAAATATTTCTCTGGTTGTTGTATGAAACTTATTCCAAGGAATTATATAAAAAATCGCCGCTTTGATGTAAGATTTAAGAATGGGGAAGATGCGCTTTTTATGTTTCTTATCTCTGATAAATTCAATAAGATTTCATTTGCAGGTAGAGAGGCTATCTATTATAGGAGGTATCGAGAAAATAGTGCTGTCACAAGGAAGCGTAAGCGTTCGGAGGTAATTAAAACGGGATTGATGCACATAGCAATGTATATAGTTTATTATTTGAGAAGACCTATTAGTTATAATTTAAATTTCTTCCTTACTCGAATATTGGCAGCAACCCATGGTGTTTGGGTTAATATAAAAGACGACTTGTAGTCGTTAATCTCTTTTGAAGTATAGTAAACTAAC
The DNA here is from genome assembly GCA_017628555.1 of Bacteroidaceae bacterium. GTDB lineage: Bacteria > Bacteroidota > Bacteroidia > Bacteroidales > Bacteroidaceae > Alloprevotella. Next base: position 7,963 of record JAGBYW010000065.1, read on the forward strand.
TTACTAATAAAACAAAATAATAGAGAGTTAATTTGAAATAAGAGAGATTTAATTATACTTGAAACTGATTTATTCCTAAGTCTTTTATTGCCTTCTACTTAAATATAAAGACAATATGAAAAAAGTTATAACCTACGGAACATACGACCTTTTACATCAGGGGCACATTAATTTGTTGCGCCGCGCTAAGGAGTTGGGTGATTATTTGATTGTAGGTGTAACCAATGATAATTTTGATCGTGAGCGTGGAAAGTTAAATGTTTGTAATAATGTACTTGAACGTGTTGAGGCTGTAAGATCTACAGGTTTGGCAGATCAGATTATTATTGAGGATTACTTCGGGCAGAAAATTGATGATATTCAGAAATACGAGGTTGATATTTTTGCTATAGGTTCTGACTGGGAAGGCAAATTTGATTATTTAAAGGAGTTCTGCGAGGTCGTTTACTTACCACGCACAGAAGGTATCTCAAGTACGATGCTTCGTGATGAACAGCAGCAGGTGGTCAAAGTAGGGATAGTCGGTTGTGGGCTGATCGCCCAACGTTTTGTACCAGAAGCTTCCTTTGTTGGAGGCGTGCAAATTATTGGGGTTTATGATATAGAAACGAAGGTTGGAGAAGTTTTTGCCTCGCATCATAAATTGGAGCATACCTATACTTCTTATGAAAGTCTGTTGAAAGATGTAGATGCTGTATATATTGCAACCCCTCACCTGAGTCATTATGAATTGACGAAGCAGGCGTTGCTTGCAAAGAAACATGTGCTTTGTGAAATACCCCTTGTGCTTGAAGAACCACAGGCCCGGGAACTTTATGATATAGCAGAGAAACAGGGCGTCGTGCTGATGGAGGCGAATAAAACAGCGCATTGCCCAGCGTTCAACCATTTGATGGTGATGATAAAGAGCGGTGTAATTGGTGAGGTTGTTGACATCGAGGCATCCTTGTCGCGCTTGTTGCCAGACCGTACTCGACGTGAATTTGATGCGACTCAAGCTGGTGGTTCAATGTATGAATCTGCCGTATATCCTTTACTACCAATTTTCAGACTTCTGGGTACAGATTATAAGGATTTGAGTTTTTATTCTCGCATGGAAAACGGCGTGGATGTTTACACGAAAGGTGTGATGTATTATCCAACCGCTGTGTGTTCCTTTAAATTGGGATTGGGCGTTAAGACAGAAGGAAACTTGGTGATTTCAGGTACAAAGGGATATGCGATAGTTGAGGCTCCATGGTGGAAAACTGATTATTTTGAACTGCGTTATGAAGATCTTAATCAGAATAAGAAGTTTTTTTATAAATGGGATGGAGAAGGGTTGCGCTATGAGATCCAGGAGTGGATGTTGTGCATCTTAAATCGTCGCTTTAGTAGTGCTCGTCTACGTCCGCATGAAAGTATAGCAATGGCTGGGGTAATGCAGCAATTTACTGAACGTAAAAACTTTATGGAGATATGAAACGTGTGTTAGTCGTTGGAGGTGCAAATGGAATAGGACTTTCCATAGCTACTGAAATAGCGATGCGTGAAGATAGCGAAAAAATCTACATTGTTGACCGTGCGCCTCTAAATGGAAAATACGTACACCCCAAGTTTGAGACCTTTCAATTTGATCTAACAAGTGAAGATTTTTCTTTTTTCAGTCGCTTTCAAGATATAGATGCATTGATGATAACCGCTGGGTTTGGGCGCTTGGCGTTATTTAAAGACCTTGACGAACAATATATCATTGATACGATGAATGTGAATACAGTGGCTGTCATGCGCCTCATTCATCGATTTTATGATAAGATTCAAGGAGTAAAAGATTTTTATTGTGGAGTGATGGTAAGTATTGCAGGTTTTATGTCTTCTCCGTTTTTCTCCGTGTATGGGGCAAGCAAAGCAGCGTTGAAAATCTTTATAGAGAGTGTGAATGTTGAGTTGGAAAAAAGTGGTACAAGTAATCGCATATTGAATATTTCTCCTGGAGCAATTAAGGGAACGAGTTTTAATCAAGGAGATACTGATTTATCTCAAACTTCAGTCTTAGCCCAGCAAATAATAAAACATTTGGAGACGAAAGATGATTTATTTATTCCCCAATATGATGAAGTTTTCAAGCATGTGCTGTCAAGGTATCATGCTGATTTTCGCGAAGAAGGCAGACATAGTTACGAGTATAAACTTAAGAGCGGAAGAATAAAATGACGCAACTTGAACATCTTCAGAAGGTAATTTTGTCAATAGCTAAGGATATTGATGAGTTATGCCAAAAGAATAATATTGAATACTATTTGTTGGGAGGCAGTGCTATTGGAGCCATTCGCCATAAGGGATTTATCCCTTGGGATGACGATTATGATATAATCATGGATAATGCCAACTATGAAAAATTCATTCATGTTTGCCGTGAACAATTAGATCCTGAGAAATATTATCTCCAAGAAGGTTTGAAGGACTGGCCTTTGTATTTTAGCAAGGTGAGACTTAAAGGAACAGTGCTTGAGGAAGTTGAAGGATACGTGGCAAATGAAAATATGAAGGGGATATATATAGACGTTTTTAAAATGGACAATGTATCTTCTAATCCATTGATTGCTTGGTGGCAGTATGTGTGTGGTAAATATTATATGTGTTATCATCTTTTAGAGCGCACGTATTCATCTGCAAGTTTGAAGAAACGCTTCTTGCTATCCTTGGCTACCCCCTGTAAGATACCATGTGTAAGAAAGTTTGTAAGGCGTCAGGTGGAGAAGTATAACGGAAAGGATACGGAATACTATGGTTTCTTTTATGGAAGGACAAGATTTAGGAGTGCGGTAATTAAGAAATCAATATTTGGCAAGGCTGTGAGAGTACCTTTTGAAGATGCGTTGTTACCTATAGCCGAGCACTATCATGAATATCTGACTCAAGTTTTTGGCGATTATATGCAGTTGCCACCTGAGAATCAGCGCGTGGGTTTGCACATGTTGTCGGTAGATTTTGGGAAATATTAGTACAATGGTATCAATAATTACCCCCTGCTATAACGCAGCGGATTACATAGGGGACGCAATAGAGTCCGTGCTTTCTCAAACTTATCAAGATTGGGAAATGATAATTGTTGATGATTGTTCTACCGACAATTCGGCAACGATAATTCAAGACTATGCCAGTAAAGATCCAAGAATCAAGTATTTGAAAACAGACGCTCCTTCTGGCTCGCCTACAAAACCAAGAAACATTGCTATAGAAAGGGCAACGGGTCGGTTTATTGCTTTTTTGGATAGCGATGATGTATGGATGCCAACAAAATTGGAGTCACAAATTCCTATCTTGGAGGACGAAAAAGTTGCTGTTGCCTTCTCAAATTATGAGAAGATGGATGAAGAAGGAGCGCGTAGTCAGCGTCTTATAATTGCTCGTAAGGAAGTAGGATATAATGAACTGTTGAAGGGTAATGTTATTGCAAATTCAACGGGCATGTACGACTCCAAGAAGGTGGGCAAGGTCTATTGTTCGTATATACATCACGAAGACTATGTCTTGTGGTTGTCAATTTTGAAGCAAGGATACGTGGCACGAAATACCAATCAGGTCCAGGCGCTCTATAGATTAAGAACTGGTTCTGTTTCTGCCAATAAATTCAAGGTACTTGGTTGGCAATGGCGTATTTATAGGGAAACCGAACAGCTTAGTGTGATTAAGACAATCTATTGCTTTGCCCATTATGTGGTCCAAGCAATAATTAAAAGGTTAAAATAGGTCTGCTTCATCCTGTCTATAGTTGAGCAGTCTTTGACTTAACATATTTTCAAAACAAATCAGGTGTATCACCCGGAACTCGCGGAGTTCGTTGTGATACACCTGATTTTTTGTGGACCAGGAGGGGATTGAACCCTCGTCCAAACGGGGACACCAAAAGCTTTCTACATGCTTATCTCTGTCTAAGTTTTCGAGTTATAGCAAGACCAGAGCCACCAACTATAACCTTATCCTCTAAGAATTTCATCCTTGGCGCGAGGCCACCGCAGACTATTCCTGATATTCCTGCACCTCCGAACCTGAACGCCTCAAGAAGTGGGCAACAGGGAGATGTCTCGTTTCAACACCTTGTGTCGAAATAAAGCTAATCTACTGTACTTCGATTAAGCAGCGAGAGCGTACTTGTTTTCGCCAATTAAATTTTCGAGAGCCGAGATTATAGTGCCCGCCCACACCCGCACTGCATGCTTACTCTTACCATCTACCCGCTGTCAAATCCAGTCTGGCCCGTGATGGGGAAGTGTGCAAGGATGAAGCGCCCATCTCGCCCTTTTTAGGGGGTAGGAGGGTAGGGGCTTCTACTTGCGGGTGCAAATATACACAAAAAAACTTGTTGGCAAGCGCTCCTCTTAAAAAAATCAGAAACTAAGAGGTTTTTGCAATTAAGAAAAAAATTGACGCTATTACCTGCAACTTTTTACTAATTTTGCAATAATTTGAAAAATTTTACGTTACTATCCTAAACAGCGGAGCTTGTTGAGGCCCACCTATGATTTCAAAGACACACAATAGAAGAAACGATACTGCGCCGATACCGGTGCACATGACTTCGTGGCAACTCGCCGTGAAGCGTTGCTTCGACTTTGTATGTGCGCTCATTGGAATCATTGTTTTCTTCCCCCTCTTCCTCATTATTTACATAGTATTGCTGGCGCAGCGTGACGGAAATCCGATTTTTGCGCAGGAGCGCGTAGGCATGGGGGGTAAGATTTTCAACATTTACAAGTTCCGCTCTATGCATCAGGGTGCAGAAAACGGTACACCCGTGCTTGCGCAGAAGCAGGATGCCCGCCTCACGCCCATCGGGCGCTTCCTTCGCAACCACCACCTTGACGAACTCCCGCAGCTTTGGAATGTCCTTAAGGGCGACATGTCTTTCGTGGGGTATCGCCCCGAGCGAAAGTATTTCATCGACCAGATTATGCAGCACGACGTGCGCTACGAATTTCTCTATCAAATGCGTCCGGGCATTACTTCCGACGCTACGATTTACAACGGCTATACCGACACGATGGAGAAGATGCTTGAGCGCCTCTCAATGGACCTTCATTACCTGAAAACGGCGTCGCTGAAGGGTGACATCATTATTATTTTAAAGACATTGGGCATTGTGGCTAAGGGTGACTAACCCCGAGTGCCGCACATTATAAATAAAAGCACACGAAGCAGTATTCCTTGGGGAACTGCCTCGTGTGCTTTTTTCGTGTTCAACCGCCGCTGGTTTTTCAAGGGGCGGATTTACCTAAAAATGTAACAATTTTTCGCGCAGATGTGAGCTGATAATCAGCGGGTTACATCTACCCAAAATTATTAGTAATATATTTTAAATTATGTTACTAATAATTTTTTTTATGTTACTAATAATTTTCACTACAATAGGTATAGTTTTTAGCGCAACGGTTTTCGGGGGTCGAAACAAGGTTTTTCGGCTACTTAAACGGTTTTCGGAAGTCGCAACCTTCCTTCCAGCGCGAGCAACCGTAGGCGGTTTTGCCCTTAATCACCTTGCCCTCGCCACAAACGGGGCACACCGAACCCTCGCGAATGATTTTGCGCTTCTTCTCCGTGGGTTGCTGGGCGGCACGTTCCTGTTGCTCCTTCTTATCTGCCTTTGCTTTGAGGTGGGCAAGGGCATCGGGGGCGGGAGTCGCCATGGCGGTGAGGCGGTTGGTGTTGTCGGAGAGCACCTGTCGGACAATGTCGGTCACCATCGCCTTGAGTTCGTCAATAAATTGCTTGGCGTCGTACTCCTGACGCTCAATCTCGCGCAACTTCTTCTCCCAGCGACCCGTGAGTTCGGCACTCTTGAGAAGTTCTTCCTTAATGAGTCCGATGAGTTGCACACCGCGCTCCGTGGCAAAGATAGACTTGCGCTGGAGTCGGATGTATTCGCGCGAGAAGAGGGTTTTGATAATCGCAGCTCGGGTGGAGGGACGCCCAATGCCGTTTTCCTTCATCGCCTCGCGGAGTTCGACGTCATCGACCAACTTACCCGCCGTTTCCATAGCACGCAAGAGCGTGGCTTCCGTGTAAGGTTTGGGCGGTTGCGTTTGTTTCTGCGCCAAGTCGGGGACGTGCGGACCGTGTTCTCCCTTTGTGAAAACGGGGAGTGTGCGTTCCTCGTCGGCATTTTCCTCCTGCGCCTTCTCGCTTTCCTTATCCTTGTCCGTGGCATAGACCGTGCGCCACCCGGGTTCGACAATCACCTTACCCGTCACCTTAAAGGGCACTTCAGCCGCCTCTCCGAGCACGGTAGTCGTTTGGAATTTACAATCGGGATGGAAGACGCTGATAAAGCGTAAGGCTATGAGGTTATAGACATTGCGCTCGGTGTCGGTTATTGTGCGTGGCGCCTCGCCCGTAGGGATAATGGCGTGGTGGTCTGTGATTTTGCTGTTGTCAAACACCTTCTTCGACTTACGGAGTGCCGCTCCGCGCAGGGGATCAATCTGTTCCTTGTAATAAGCATAGATGCCGTTCATGATTTGTCCGCACTTGGGGTACACATCATCGGGCAGGAAGCGCGTATCTACACGGGGGTAGGTGGTAAGTTTCTTTTCGTAAAGGCTCTGAATGAGTTGCAGGGTGAGGTCTGAGGAATAACCAAATTTCTTATTGCAATCCACTTGAAGGGAAGTGAGGTCGTAGAGGTGGGGAGGGGCTTCCGTGCCATTCTTCTTTGTTACGGAGGTTACGAAAAACTCGGCGTCGCGAATCTTCTCCAATGCCTCGCGCCCTTCTTCCTCTGAGGTAAAACCACGACGGGCTGGGGTATTATTGTTAGAGTTCCCTTGCTTCGCCGCTTCGGCAGCCTCCTCTTCTTCCGACTGAAGCACGGCGGTAAACGTCGTGTCGCGGTAATTCGTAGTGAGCACCCAATAAGGTTCGGGCTTGAAGTTTTCAATTTCCTCCTGACGCTTCACAATGAGTGCGAGGGTGGGAGTCTGCACACGCCCAATGGAAAGTACGGGCTGCCCTTTCGCGCGGTTGGAAAGGTACTTCATGGTGTAGAGACGCGTGGCATTCATCCCCAAAAGCCAGTCGCCGATGGCGCGACAGAGCCCTGCTTCGTAGAGCGACTTATATTCTTCCGCCGCCTTGAGGTTTGCAAATCCTTCGCGGATAGCTTCGTCGGTCATTGAGGAAATCCAGAGGCGCTTGACGGGACATTTCACGCTGGCTTTCTGCATCACCCAGCGCTGAATGAGCTCCCCTTCTTGCCCGGCGTCACCGCAGTTGATGATACAGTCGGCTTGTGAGAAAAGGTTGGCGATGGTGGCAAACTGGCGCTCAATGCCCTTATCGTTTTTGAGACGTATGCCGAAGCGTTCGGGCACCATGGGGAGCGCTCCGAGACTCCAGCTTTTCCACATCGGTGTGTAGTCTTCGGGATTCTTGAGCTCACACAAATGTCCGAAGGTCCAGGTCACTTGATACCCATTCCCTTCGTAGTAACCGTCGCGCTGGGCGGTGGCTCCGAGAATGCGGGCGATGTCTTTCGCCACAGAGGGTTTTTCAGCAATGCAAACGGTCATAGGGTGAGGATTTTAGTGGTGTCAAATTGGAATGTGGGGGTGGAGAAGGCGCAGTCGAGCGCCTTGTTGTGGGAGAAATCTTGGGGCGAACCCGTAGTGAGTGTACCTTTGTCTAACAACCAAATGTGGTCGCAGCACTTCAGCGCGAGGTCAAGGTCGTGGGTGGAGAGCAGGATGGACTTCCGCTCCTCGTGTGCCAACTTGCGCAGGAGCATGAAGGTCTCCGTGCGCGAAGGGTAGTCAAGAAAGGCGGTGGGCTCGTCCATGAGGATGAAGGGAGTCTCTTGTGCGAGCGCCTTGGCAAGCATGACGCGCTGGCGTTCGCCGTCGGAGAGCGAACCAATCCGACGTTGGCGCAACTGCTCAATACCTGCAAGGGCAATGGCGTGACTGACGTGCTCGCGGTCGGCTTTGGAGAGGCTTCCCGTCGGTCCGGTGTAGGGCAATCTGCCGAGTTCTACCACCTCCTCGGCATAGAGTTGTTGCGCCTCCACCTTCTGTGTCAATACTACGGCAATCTGTCGGGCGCGCTCGCCTCGGGAGTAGTCGTTCAGCGCTTTACCATGTAATGTTAATGCTCCTCCCAATGCCTTTTGCTCTCCTGTGAGCGTCCGCAACAGGGTACTTTTTCCCGCACCGTTCACACCGACGAGCGCCGTGAGCGATGCTTCAGATAATTGCGCGGATATGTTTTGCGCAATCACCTTGTGGGGGTAGCCTATGGAGAGTTGTTGAAGTTTCAAGGGGAGGTAGATGAAAGTTTGTTAGTTTCTCACGACCATAGCGTCGTTGCCGTACTGCACGTGGTAGCGCAATAGGACGTTTGTGCCGGGGCCGTCTTTCGGAAATCCCATGTTGTTGAGGTCGTAAGTGGTTTCACAGCGCGAGCAATGGGCTTCACCTTGCGCGTTGAAGGTAAGCGAGCGCTGAATCAAGGCGTTGTTGAAACAGGTAGGGCAGGCGAGGTCAAAAGCCACGGGTTGCATCACCCCAGAAAGGTCGGGCACGTTAGGGGTGCCGATGATGAAACCGTTCAAACACTGCGGCTTGCCATAAGCATCGAGTGCCGTGCGATTGGTCTGCGTGCTCTGTCCGTGGTTGTTCTCAAAATGGTAAAACTTTGAGGAGAACGTCACCTTGCAAAACGCCCCCGGACTATTCAGTGCCGCATTAAGCGGTTGCACCGCACTTACGGGTTGCACGCGCAGGAATGCCGGAATCTGGGCGTATTCCGTATTTGCATCTTCGGAGCATGAAAGCAAACAGAGAAGGGGGAGCAGGTAATATATAACGGAGCGTAACATGGCGAAGTCTTATTGAATTGTGATTGGCTGAGGTGTAGAGGGCTGAATTTCAATGCTGTAACCGAGGATTTTAACCTTGCTGCAAAATAGAAGAGACTCTCACCCCGAAGCACCGACAAAGTTAGCACATATTTTTATATTATTATTGCCTACAAATCAAAAACTATTTCCTGTGTCTATTAGAGAATCATTAAGTAAAAACTTTTCCAAAATCACAAAAATAATAGTTGAAATATTTGGTAAATAAAAATATTATACTCCTCAAAAATATTGTCTGTAAAATCTTTTTTTCTTCTAAAACAATCCTGTACTTTTGCATCCGTTAACACTATGTCACACGACGAGGGGCGGATGAAATATTTCTTCTAAAGGCGTGTTGAATTATTTAGAAGTTGTTGTAATTCATAGTGTTGTAGGAGTTTTTGAGTGTAGTTTTCGCTCGAATATGTGCTTGCAATATTGGTGCATCCCTCTCTTCTCAACTCCTTAAAGTGTGTCGCTGTTCGCTCGGCATAACTTCTCAGTAAAGTATATTCATAAAATTATAATAGTTATACAAAAGGTGGAACTTCGGTATTAGAAAATATCAAGAAGTTTTCTAAAAATCAACTTCCACTCTCTTGAAATCTTCCCCAAATTATGTCTACGGAAAATTTTATCATTACCAAGCGCGACGGTTCTAAAGAGTCGTTCTCGCTTGAGAAGATTAAGAGCGCCATTCTCAAGGCGTTTTCAAATGTGAGCGAACACATTTCGGCTGAGCAGCTTGGTAAAATTGTTGATCACTTGATGTTCTGCAACGGCATGAGCGTTGAAGACATTCAGAACCAAGTGGAAGTTGCCCTCATGGCAGAGCGTCATTTCAAGGCTGCTAAGGCGTTTATGCTTTACCGCCAGCGCCACATGGAAGACCGCGAAACGGCGGACAAGCTCCGCTTCCTTATGGACTATTGCGACTCGGCGAATGCTGCAACGGGGTCAAAGTACGACGCCAATGCGAATGTGGAAAACAAGAATATCGCTACGCTCATCAGCGAGCTTCCCAAGCAGGGCTTCATCCGTCTCAACCGCCGTTTGCTTTGCGACCGCATCAAGGAGATGTATGGTAAGGAAGTGGCAGACCGCTACATCTACCTTTTGAAGAACCACTATATTTACAAGAACGACGAGACGAGTCTTGCCAACTACTGCGCATCTATCACGATGTATCCCTGGTTGCTCAACGGCACAAAGACCGTGGGTGGCAACTCTACGGCTCCCTCAAACCTCAAGAGTTTCTGTGGCGGCTTCGTGAATATGGTGTTCATCGTGTCAAGTATGCTCTCGGGTGCTTGTGCTACGCCTGAGTTTATCATGTATATGAACTACTTCCTCGAAAAGGAATACGGCGAAGACTACTACCTCCGCGCGCAGGATAGAGCAGACAATTCTTTGCGCCAGCGCACGATCGACAAGGTGATTACCGACTGCTTTGAGCAAATTGTTTACTCTATCAATCAGCCTACGGGTGCGCGCAACTTCCAGAGCGTGTTCTGGAACATCTCTTACTACGATAAGTATTACTTTGAAAGCATCTTCGGCAACTTCTACTTCCCCGACGGCACGCAGCCTAACTGGAACGGCGTAAGCTGGTTGCAGCAACGCTTCATGGAATGGTTTAACCAGGAACGCACAAAGACTGTGCTCACATTCCCCGTTGAAACCATGGCACTCCTTACCGAAAACGGAGATGTTAAAGATAAGGAATACGCCGACGTTACCGCACGCATGTATGCCAAGGGCCACTCGTTCTTTACCTACATGAGTGACAATGCCGACTCACTCGCTTCATGCTGTCGCTTGCGCAATGAAATTCAAGACAATGGTTTCTCTTACACCCTCGGTGCGGGCGGTGTGAGCACGGGTTCTAAGTCAGTGCTTACCATTAACCTCAACCGTTGTGTGCAACAAGCGACACGCGAAGGCCGTCCCTACACAGAGTTCCTCAACGAAGTGGTTGACCTCGTGCACAAAGTGCAGATGGCTTACAACGAAAACCTCAAGCACCTCCTCAACAAGGGTATGCTTCCCCTCTTCGATGCCGGTTATATCAACATCAAGCGTCAGTACCTCACTATTGGTGTAAACGGTATGGTAGAAGCAGCCGAAAGTCTCGGACTTACCATCTCTGATAACGATGAGTACGCAACATTTGTTGAAAACATCCTCTCGCTCATTGAGAAGTACAACAAGCAGTACCGCTCAAAGGACGTACTCTTCAACTGCGAAATGATTCCCGCTGAGAATGTTGGCGTGAAGCATGCACGTTGGGACCGCGAAGACGGTTATTACGTGCCCCGCGAGTGTTACAACTCATACTTCTATGTAGTAGAAGACCCCAACACAGACGTAATTGAAAAATTCCGCCTTCACGGCCGCAAGTATATCGAGCATCTCACGGGTGGTTCTGCCCTTCACCTCAACCTTGAAGAGCACCTCAGCGAAGCGCAATACCGTCAGCTCCTCCGCATTGCCTCAAAGGAAGGATGTAATTACTTCACCTTCAACATCCCCAACACACTCTGTAAGGATTGCGGCAAAATCGACAAGCGCTACCTCAAGGAATGTCCCCACTGCGGTTCTAAGAATGTGGACTACCTCACACGCATCATCGGTTACCTCAAGCGCGTAAGCAACTTCTCGCTTGACCGCCAGAAAGAAGCTTCACGCCGTCACTACGGTAAGTTGGCATAAATATGTGATTAGAATTTTAGGCGCATCGGTTACTCTTTGACCGATGCGCCTAATGTATATTCTCCTGTCAATCACCGTGCGGCATTCCCCGTCCTCTGTCGCGTGATAGGAACTCTAACTCCGTCCCATTTTCGTTCCAGTTTGGTTTGAGGACAAACAAAAAAAGTAGAGTAAACGTCTGTCCTTAAAGGATTTAGTTTACTCTACACTTGTAATTAGTTGCGGAGACCCGACTCGAACGGATGACCTCCAGGTTATGAGCCTGGCGAGCTACCAACTGCTCCACTCCGCGATGTACGATTGACATCGTTTCTTGTTTGCGAGTGCAAAGGTAGTAACTTTTTTCTTACTGACCAAATCCTTTCGCTTATTTTTTCAAAAAAGAGGGGGATTTTACGATTTTGGATAGGGAATGATCGTGGAATGTTATCAATTTCCTGCCTTAAAAGTTCTATTTTTGTCATTTTTTTTCGCATTTTTTGAGGGCGAGAATCGCGTATTTTCGTTCGCGAAAAATATATTTTGCTACAGCGCGAGTACGGAGGCATAGAATATGCAACGATATGCGCATATTTTTACACGAGCCCTACTCCTCGATTGCATACATGCATAAATATGCAGTTAGGGCTACAAATTTGGGGCTTTGAAGTAAAGAAAAAAGCCAAGACTTCGTTGAAAAAAGTCAAGGCTTTGTGAAAACTTCGCGACGTCTCGTAAAAAATATCCAAGACTTTTTTTCAACAAAGCCTTGGATTGTTTCAACAAAGTCTGATGTCGCACCCTAAACTCGATTTTTTAGAGCA
>JAGBYW010000066.1 GCA_017628555.1 Bacteroidaceae bacterium
AAAATTATTAGTAACCTAAAAAAAATTATTAGTAAGATAATTTAAAAAAGGTTACTAAATAATTTTAGTTAGGTCTAAGCTATTGATTATCAATAGTATTGCATAGCGAAAAATTGTTACATTTTTAGACGCTTCGAGTGGGTCGGAAATCGACTGCTGTGTTGTGGTAAAATTAAAAGGCAGGTTCATGCGAATGAACCTGCCTTTTGCTGTTACTTTATTTCAATGTTTTCGGGCGAACCCTATGAAAAATCGTTTACTTTACCATCAGCTTCTTGCCGTCTCGGATATAGATGCCGCCCTGAGTGGGTTGCGCAATGCGGCGACCGCTGAGGTCATACATAACTTGCTTAGAGGGAACGTCAATGCTGGGGGCGTTGATGGCTGTAGTCACCTTGTCCTGAAGGTAATAGAATGTAATCACGCCGTCTTCTTCAGAAATGTCATAGATAGGCTTTTCTAATATGCCGCCAGTATAGAGCGTTGTAGCGGGAATGGACGTAGATGTGAGGTTAAAGTTCTGAGCAATACCGGGATAGAGGTCGCCCTTGTAGTCGTTCCATCCCGTCTTCGTACCATAGCTTTGCTTGAGATTGTCAGCAGGTACGTAGCTCATTCCTGGGCGAGTTTCTGAATTGTTCGGACCATTGTTTTTCCACGCTGAGGAACTGTAGTTGACATGAAGCACGAGCATGCCTGTGCCCAAGAATTTGGGGTGCCAAGTCGAGGGCTGGCGATTCTCAAGAAGGTAATATTCCGCCTCATTAGCGGGGTTCTTAATCATGTATGCCTTTGGCGTATCAGTCTCAGCGTCAATGCAGTGGAGATTAACTTCACCCTTCATGTCCTCAGTGAGTTCGGTGACATCTATCCACCCGAGGAAGCTGCGCTCATAGGCTGTGTAGGACACAGGAGCATAGCCGTCGTAGGCGTATTGCCCGTAGTCCATGATTGACCATAAGTCCATTGTCAAAAGTTCTTCGGCAAGGCGACTATCCGTTCCTGTATAATAAAAGTCGGGGAGCCCGAGTGCGTGGCTGAACTCATGGCAGAAAATGCCAATGCCGTCAATCTGAGCAGAAGTCGGAACGGGGAGTCCGTCATTATCTAAAGAGGGTTTGCCTTCGGCATCGTAGTAGTACTGAAAGAGTTCATTACCAACGAAGTATGACTTGAATTTAACGCCCCCGATAGTTGTGTTGCTCAACGTAGAATAGTGCGCCCAGAGGTAGTCTTCACATCCTTTTTCGAAGGCAGAGTGCTCACCAGGACCAGCATAGTAGATGCTCACAAGGGGCACTTCGCCGTTGGTTAAATACTTGCTGAAATCAACTCCCGCGTCGGTCGCCTTCTGAATAGCTTCCTTCACCAAGTCACGGCGCTTCGCATCGATGCTTCCGTTAGAGGCGTTTTTGCCATAGTAAGCGTAGCCATTGTCTAAGGTTACAGACGCCACTACGTCGAACGAGGGCACAAAGAGTCCGAACGACTGTGCTTCGTAAAAGTCTTTCACGCTGCCCACCGTGTTTGTCTCATCGGCATATCCCTTTTCGTTAAAGAGGCGTGTGAGTTTTTGGGGAGTTGTACCCTCAGTAAATTTCTTATCCTTAAATTCCACCATGATTACGGGGATAGTGGGCGCGCCAACTGACTTCACACTACCATTTGCCGAGACACCGTACGTGCCAAGTCCGTTAGCGTTAGTGGCAGCAGCATTACGCGTTTGCTTTTCAGTGACAGGCGTAAACGTAGCGCTCAATAATTCAGCCACTTCTGCTGAAGAAGTTATGAACGCACCAGACTTTGCCACAACTTTAGAGGCAGACGCAAGCGTAGACGATGCTACTGCGCGACCGTCCTGCTCAATAACGTAGCAGAGGTCGCCCTTGTCATTTGCCAAAAGGGGCATGCCGTTCTCAAGGGTGTACATCACGAAGTGCCCATTACCGTGTTTGCTCACAGTAAGTAACTCGCCGTTGCTTTGCTTGTACGTAAAGGTGCGACGAAGTGGGGGAGTTGCTATTGCCAGTTGCGCAACGAAGAGCGTAAGGAGGAGTGAAAGTGTAAATTTCTTCATATCAAAATTATAGTATTTCGTGCAAAGGTACAAAATCATTTTTTAATGCAAACGGCAATCAATTAAATAATTATATGAGGGGTGGTAAAACGAAGCACTTGAGTTCATTTTGTTAAAAATTATTTAACCAATTCGGAAATTCCAATTATCTTTGCAATCCATGACTATTTAATTTTTAACCCTCCATACTTATGGACCAATTTTTTTACTTTGGAATCCTTGCATTCCTCTTCTTGTTAGCCACGTTTGATTTGTCGATTGGTGTGGCCAACGATGCCGTAAACTTTATGAGCCCAGCTGTTGGTGCGAAAGTGGCGAAGTTTAGAACGGCGCTCATTGTTGCCGCAGTCGGTATCTTTGTGGGTGCCACGACCTCAAGCGGCATGATGGACATTGCCCGACACGGGATTATGCAACCTCAGCATTATTACCTGGCGGATGTGATGTGCGTGTTCCTCGCAGTTTCGGCTACGGATGTCATTCTCATGGACATTTTCAACACCCTCGGGCTGCCCACTTCCACTACCGTATCCATGGTGTTCGGACTCTTTGGGGCAACTACCGCCCTGGCACTGACGAAAATCATTGGTGATGGCATGTCTTACGGCGACCTTATCAATACTGACAAGGCATTGACCGTGATTATCAGTATCTTCCTGAGTGTAGCAATCGCCTTTGTCATCGGTTTGGTAGTGATGTGGATTTCCCGCGTAGTCTTCACGTTCAATTATAAGAAGAATTTGAAGTGGGGCATTGCTGTATTCGGTGGTGCGAGTATCACTTCTATTTTCTACTTCCTCCTCGTGAGCGGTTTGAAGAACTCTAAGCTCCTTATTTCTATCAACCCCGAGTGGACACCTGCCTACATGGACGAGCACAAGCTTGTAATCCTCGGCGTGTGCTTCGTAGTGTTCACGGTGCTTGTAGAAATTCTCCATCTCTGTAAGGTAAACATCTTCAAGCTCATTGTGCTCTTCGGCACCTTTGCCCTTGCTATGGCGTTTGCAGGCAATGACTTGGTGAACTTTATTGGGGTGCCTCTCGCAGGTCTTGAATCTGTGTTGATGTGGTCAGACGCGGGTTATCCCGACCCTTCAACATTCCGCATGGATGCTCTTGCCGTTCCCTCTTCTCAACCTTTCTTTGTGGGCGCGAAGCCTTGGTTCTTAGTAATAGCAGGTGTTATTATGACTATTGCTATTATGACGTCAAAGAAGGCACGTCGTGTGATTGAGAATACGAATAATTTGAGCCGCCAGGACGATGGCGAAGAAGTATTCTCAAGTTCAAAACTCGCCCGTAAGACCGTGCGTAGCGTGCTCACTTCTACCGCATTCGTGAGTCACTATGTGCCCAAGAAGGTTACGGACTGGATCAACAGCCGCTTCAATACGGAAGAAGCAATTCTCGACGAAGGCATGGCGTTTGACCTTGTACGCGCCAGCGTAAACCTCGTGTTGGCGGGACTCTTGATTGTAATCGGTACGAGCCTTAAGTTGCCCCTCTCTACTACCTACGTAGCCTTCATGGTTGCTATGGGTACGAGTCTTGCCGACCGTGCTTGGGGACGTGAAACGGCGGTTTACCGCATTACGGGGGTAATTACCGTTGTCGGTGGTTGGTTTATCACTGCCGGTGCCGCATTTATTCTCAGTATGACTATTGCAAGTTTGAACTACTTCGGTGGCATCATCGCCATGGTCTGTGTGGTGGGCGTCATTGCCTTTGTGCTCATCAACAACAACCGTAAGTTTAAGCAGAAGCAGCAGGAAAGCGAAAACGTGGATACCCTCTTCCGCCAACTCGTGCGTTGTCAGGACAAGCAGCAGTGCTGGGGCATGCTTCGTCAGCACGTTACGAACACGCAAAACGAGATTATCACCTCTGTACACGGCATTTACACGCAGATTATCTCAGGTCTTGTAAACGAAGACGTGCGCCGCTTGCGCGAAGCTCAGGTGCGCCTTGAAGAAACACGTTCGCTTTGGAAGCGCTACAAGCGTAAGGAAATCTTGGGTATGCGTAAAATCAGCCAACTCCAGGCGGTAGAAAAGAATACCTGGTTCCACCTCAGTTGTAACAACGTTTCGCAAATGCTCTATGGCTTGAAGCGTATGGCAGAACCCATTGTGGAACACGTAGACAACAACTTCAACCCTCTTGAAGAGGCTTACGTGAAGCAGCTTCTTCCCCTCAGCGAAGATATTGAAAACTACATCCGTCGCGTGCAGGGAATGATCGTTTCAGGCGACTTCACCCGCTTCGACGAAGGCATCGTAGAGGGCAACGCGCTCAAGTCGCGCATCTCAGATATGCGCCACAAGTTGCAGCATGAGATTCAGCATCAAGATGCCAACATCCGCATCGCTTTGCTCTACTTGAACACCCTTCAGGAAGTGCAAGAATTGACCTCAACCCTCCGCCACCTCCTCCGCTCTTCAAAGCGCTTTCAGGAGTAACGGAATAAGGTGAATATACATGATTAAAGCGAACCCCGAAGTCGTTGCAAATGACTTCGGGGTTCGTTTCGTTTTAAGGGGCATGGGGGGCAGAACGAAAAGCGCGTGCGTCTCGGGGAAATTCACCCCCAAAACGGGGTGTTTGGCGGGAGAAAAAATTACCTTTGTAACTACCTGATAATCAGTAGTGCTTTAAGGGTGAAAATTATTAGTAACATATTTTAAAAAAGGTTACTAATAATTTTTTTTTTCTTACTAATAATTTTTACTACAATAGGTATAGTTTTTCGGGGAACTATTTGGGGGCTTTTTCATAGGGATGTAAAAATACAAGCATCACTACTTGTCATGCTGTTAGAAAGTGTTAAATTTGCAAGGTTTATCACCCTCCAAAATATTTCAGATTTATCGTGGCAAACTTCCAACTCCATTCTAAATACCAACCAATGGGCGACCAGCCCGAAGCAATCCGTCAGCTCACTGAGGGGTTGCGCAATGGTGTGGAGGCGCAGACGCTGCTCGGCGTTACGGGGTCGGGTAAGACCTTTACGATTGCCAATGTCATTGCGCAGATGAATAAACCCGTCTTGGTGTTGAGCCATAACAAGACGCTGGCGGCACAGCTCTATTCGGAGTTTAAGGGGTTCTTCCCCAATAATGCGGTGGAGTATTACGTGAGCTACTATGATTATTACCAACCCGAGGCGTATATTGCGGCTACGGATACCTATATCGAGAAGGACTTGGCTATCAATGAGGATATTGATAAGCTCCGCCTGGCGGCTACGTCGTCCTTGCTCTCGGGGCGCAATGACGTCATCGTAGTGTCGTCCGTCTCTTGCATTTACGGTATGGGCAACCCCGCAGCTTTTTACGAGAATGTGATTGAGTTGCAGGTGGGCAAGGTGCTTGCGCCCGAGGTGTTGCTCCGCCGCTTGATTGATGCCCTTTACACGCGCAACGATGTGGCGCCTCAGGCAGGAAATTTCCGTGTTAAGGGAGACACGGTGGACATCTATTTGGCGTATGCCGACGAGATGATTCGCGTGAGCTTTTGGGATAACGAGATTGACAGCATCGAGCAGGTGTGTACCACGTCCGGTGTGCGCATGGCGGTGTTTAACGAATACAAAATCTATCCTGCCAACCTCTTTTTGACCTCAAAGGAAACACAGGAATTGGCCATTCGCAAAATTCAAGACGACCTGCTTGTGCGCCTTGACGAGTTGCGTGAGGTAGGGAAGGAGTTGGAGGCGAAACGCTTGGAGGAACGTGTGACGTACGACATTGAGATGATTCGCGAACTGGGGCATTGTAGCGGGATTGAGAACTACTCGCGCTACTTTGACGGTCGCGAACCCGGAACCCGCCCGTATTGCTTACTGGATTTCTTCCCCGAAGATTTCTTAATCGTGATAGACGAGAGCCATGTGAGTGTGCCCCAAATTTCAGCCATGTATGGTGGCGACCGTTCGCGTAAAACGGCACTCGTAGAGTATGGTTTCCGCCTTCCTGCCGCTTTGGACAATCGCCCCCTGCGCTTTGATGAATTTCAGGAGTTGGCGAAGCAGGTGATTTACATCAGTGCTACGCCTGCTAAGTATGAGTTGGAGCAGAGTCAGGGTATTGTGGTGGATCAAGTGATTCGCCCGACAGGACTTCTCGACCCGCCCATTGAAATTCGCCCCAACGATTGCCCCGTTGACAATCTGATGGAGGAAATTCAGGTGTGCATGGAGCGCGATGAGCGTGTGTTGGTCACAACGCTCACTAAAAAAATGGCGGAAGAACTTTCAGAATACCTGCTTGACCACGGTGTGCGCACGGCGTACATTCATAGTGATGTGGAAACGCTGGAGCGTGTGCAGATTATGGAAGATTTGCGTCGCGGTATCTATCAGGTGTTGGTCGGTGTCAACCTCTTGCGCGAGGGTTTGGACCTCCCAGAAGTGGCACTCGTGGCCATTCTCGATGCCGACAAGGAAGGGTTCCTGCGTGACACGCGTAGCTTGACGCAAACGGCTGGGCGTGCGGCGCGTAACGTGAATGGGCGCGTCATTATGTATGCCGATAAGATTACGCCTTCTATGCAGCAAACGATTGACGAGACGGAGCGCCGTAGGTGTAAGCAAATTCGCTATAACACGGAGCACGGCATCACGCCGAAGCCTATTGTGAAGGACTTTAACACTACGGAACTCTCGGCACTCAATAAAAATGCTGCCGAGCGTAGGGTAGAACGCATGGGTTACTTACAACCGACTCCCATAGAGCAGGCGGCAGAAGCGCCCGTGGCGTATGGCAAGCAGAAGGAGGAACCGCGCGAACAGCGCATCGAGCGTCTGCGCAAGCAGATGAAGGAGGCGGCGGCAAAGTTCGACTTTATTCTTGCCGCTCAGTTGCGTGATGAACTCTTAATGCTTGAGAATGAATAAATAAACTCTAAAGCGTAATGCTACAATTCTTAAAAAACTGGACATTGCCCGTGGCGATGGTCGTCGGTGCTTTGACCTATTTCATATTGGCAAATGTGCCACTTTTTACCCCCATCAAACCTTATATTTTGGTATTGGTGGAGGAACTGCAACCCATCTTGATTTTCACCCTGCTCTTCGTGTCGTTCTGCAAAATCGACCCGCGCCAAATGCGCTTCTGCAAGTGGCACCTGTGGGCGTTGCTCATCCAAGCAAGTCTCTTCTTGGCGTGCGTAGGGTTCTGCGCCTTGTTCCCAGAGTCGCTTTGGAGGGTGGTTGTTGAGGGCGCGATGCTCTGCTTTATCGCTCCGACGGCCATAGCAGCGGTAGTGGTGACTTCAAAACTCGGTGCGCGCCCCGAAAGTTTGGCGGCATACATTGTGCTTGCCAACTTACTCACGGCTATCCTCGTGCCCGCAGCGGTACCTTTGATTTATCCCGAACACGGTGGTACGTTCTTCACCTCCTTCCTACTCATCATGAGTAGGGTGTTCCCCTTGTTGCTTTGCCCCTTTATCTGTGCAGTCGTGGCACGTAAGTTCCTTCGTAAATGGGTGGATTTGATGAATGCGCAGAAGGATCTTTCCTTCTACCTGTGGGCAGTAGCCTTAGCACTCGCTATTGGAATTTCTACGCGAAGTCTTGTCAACAGCACAGTGCCTCTCTTCTTCCAAATTGCGATTGCCACCGCCTCACTCCTCTGCTGTGTGCTTCAATTTACAATAGGCAGAATGATGGGACGCCGCTTCAACGATGAAATTTGTTGCGGACAAGGCATGGGGCAGAAGAACACAATCTTCGCCATTTGGCTCGGCTATACGTTCCTTACCCCCGTAAGTTCTATCGCTGGAGGCTTCTATAGCGTGTGGCACAATATTTATAATTCTTGGCAACTCTATAAGAAGTGTAAGCAGAAGGTGTGATGTAAATATCTGTGGTTTAATTAAATGCACAACGGCTGAAATCCCAATTAGGACTTCAGCCGTTGTGCGTTTATGAAATTCTCGATAGACTAATCAAGTTCTCCGCTCTCATTCTCCTTCTTGATTTCAGCGGGAATGCGGAAAGCGGTGTAGAGTTCTATGAATGCAGCGATGCAGAGTGCCACCTGCCATTCGTCACCACGGAAGGGGGCGATGTAATTCACCTTCATGATAAACATAATGCCCGCTGCGATGAGCAAGAAAGAAGCAATGATTTGCTGGCGGCGCAAGCGGATGAGCGCAGGATTCTTGCCTTCGTAGCGCTGCTGGAGTTGCATACAACCAAAGGCGAGGGCGCCGCAAGTATAAATGTATGCTGCGTAAGTTGTAAGCGAAGGTTCCATCGGCATAATGGCGCCAATGAGCATCAGTACGCCGCCGAGGTTATAAAGGATAGCTTGAAATTTTGTGAGTTCTTTCATAGGGGATTTTTATTCAATGATGTAAACATCTTCGTCAGGAGTCTTCATAAACAGGCGCATTCTCGCCACTTCTTCTACTACCTCAGGGTCGTTTTGAAGGGCGCGAAGTTCACGCTTGTCTGCTTCAAATTGGTCTTTGTAAGCCTGAATTTCTGCGCGCAGTGCGTCATTTTCTTTTCTGATGTCGTAGCGGCGCATTAAACTATTGGTGTCCAGCACTCCAAGAATGAGCGCAAAAAGCAAGAAGGTCCAAATATATTTGTACCTCCAAACCCATGTGCCGATCTTTGAGAAGAATGTTTTGACGCGCATATTAAAAGTAGAGTAGTGGGAGTTTGTAGACTCTGTACGGGAGTCGTTTGCCTCCACTTTGCAAATTTACAACTAAATCTCGGATTTCCCCACCTTGATAGGGGAGTAAAAACAAAAAAACAACCGCTTCGTGTGAAGCAGTTGCTTTTCTTGGGGTGCCCGATGGGACTCGAACCCACGACATTCAGAACCACAATCTGACGCTCTAACCAACTGAACTACGGGCACCATAGTTAGTGTCTTTCTTTCCGAAAGCGATGCAAAGGTAGAAACTATTTCTGAATTAGCAAAGGGTTGTTCGCCTTATTTTTGAAGAATTTTGTGAAAAAGATGTATAGTAAGTCGTTTTGAAAACTCGCCTTGTCAAAACTATCTTTGAGTTGGTAAAAAAATATTCGGCACTTAGTGGAAATTATCTGGGAGATAAATCAAACTAAGTGCCGAATAATTTTTGCTATGTCCGTACAAAATTACTTCATCAGTCCCTTGGCTGCTTCAAGCGTATTGAGCATGAGCATGCAGATGGTCATGGGGCCTACGCCACCAGGAACTGGAGTGATGGCTTCGCAAAGGGGGGCGACTTCTGAGAAACAAACGTCCCCGCAAAGGCGGAATCCGTTGGGGCGTGAAGCATCAGGGACGCGCGTAGTGCCTACGTCAATCACCGTGGCGCCGGGTTTTACCATGTCTGCCGTAACAAATTCGGGGCGTCCGAGAGCGGCGATGAGAATGTCGGCACGGCGGCACTCTTCTTTGAGGTTCTGTGTGTGGCTATGCACGACTGTAACCGTAGCGTCTCCGAGTTCCTTTTGCAGCATCAACGAAGCCATGGGTTTGCCCACGATGTTGCTGCGCCCGATAATGACACAGTGCTTACCACTCGTAGGAATGTTGTAGCGGCGGAGGAGTTCAAGAATGCCCTTGGGCGTTGCCGAAATGTAACAGGGGAGACCGATGGAAAGTCTGCCCACATTGATGGGGTGGAAACCGTCAACGTCCTTGCGGAAATCAATAGCCTCGGTTATGCGTTGCTCTGAAATATGCTTGGGCAAGGGGAGTTGCACAATGAATCCGTCCACGTCATCATCGTTGTTGAGGCGCTCCACTTCGGCAAGGAGGGCTTCTTCAGTAACGTCGGTGTCGAAGCGAATGAGTGAGGATTTAAATCCGCAGGCTTCGCAAGCGAGCATCTTGTTCTTGACATACGTCTCGCTACCTCCGTCGTGTCCCACAAGGATAGCCACAAGGTGCGGGCGCTTCTTGCCTGCCGCAACGAGTGCTTCTACTTCCGCCGCAATCTCTTGCTTAATCTTTGCAGCAGTTGCCTTTCCGTCTATGATTGTCATTGTTAAGGTAAGGTTATAAGGTCGCTTCGCTTTAAGGTTTTGAGGTTATAAGGTCTATAAAGTCTTTAAGGTCTATAAGGTTGAACTGCGGAGAATATGTCCTCGTAACCTCAAAACCTATAACCTTAAACCTCATAACCTCAAAATCTTAAAAAATTATCTTCTCATGCCCTGCATCTGCTGCATCTGCTGCATCTGCTTCATCTGAGACATCATATTTCTCATATTTCCGCCCGTCATCATCTTCATCATCTTACGCATTTGGTCAAATTGCTTGATGAGGCGGTTTACATCTTGAATGCTGGTGCCAGAACCCTTGGCGATGCGCGTTTTGCGCGTTGCCTGACGCATCAAAAGGTCGGGATTGTGGCGTTCCTTGGGAGTCATAGATTGGATGATGGCTTCGATTGACTTGAAAGCGTTATCGTCAATGTCAACGTCCTTCAACGCCTTGCCTACACCGGGAATCATAGAAGCGAGGTCCTTGATGTTACCCATCTTCTTGATTTGCTGAATCTGATTGTAGAAGTCCTCGAAGTCAAACTTGTTCTTCTGAATCTTCTCCTGGAGCTTACGCGCTTCCTTTTCGTCAAACTGTTGTTGCGCACGCTCAACGAGTGAGATGATGTCGCCCATGCCGAGGATACGGTCTGCCATACGACTGGGGTGGAACTGGTCAAGCGCTTCCATCTTTTCGCCTGTACCGACAAACTTAATGGGCTTGTTGACCACAGTGCGGATAGAAATTGCTGCACCACCACGTGTGTCACCATCAAGTTTTGTAAGTACAACGCCATCGTAGTCCAAGCGGTCGTTAAATTCCTTCGCCGTGTTTACAGCGTCCTGACCGGTCATGGCATCAACCACGAAGAGGGTTTCATCGGGCTGACAAGCATCCTTGATTGCCGCAATTTCCTGCATCAATTCTTCATCGATGGCAAGGCGACCCGCTGTGTCGACAATAACAGTGTCGTAACCCTTTGACTTTGCTTCGAGCACACCTTCGCGCGCAATCTGAACGGGGTCTTTTGACTCCAAGTTCATGTAGATAGGCACTTCAATCTGCTCTGCAAGCACGCGGAGTTGCTCAACTGCTGCAGGACGGTACACGTCGCACGCTACGAGCAAGGGATTGCGGTGTTTCTTGGTCTTGAGAAGGAGGGCGAGCTTACCCGAAAGGGTAGTTTTACCCGCACCATTAAGACCCGCCATAAGGATTACCGAGGGGCGACTCTGAAGGTTGAGTTCCGCCGTTTCGCCACCCATCAATTCTGCCAACTCATCGTGCACAATCTTGATAATCATTTCCTTGGGCTTTACGGAAATGAGCACGTTCTGTCCGAGCGCCTTTTCCTTTACCGTATCGATAAAGTTCTTGGCAACCTTGTAGTTTACGTCGGCTTCAATAAGTGCGCGGCGCACGTCCTTGAGGGCTTCGGCAATGTTGATTTCGGTAATCTTGCCTTCCCCCTTAAGTATTTTGAATGATCTCTCTAATCGTTCGCTAAGACTGTCAAACATAGTATGTTGTATAATTTTTAGTTTCGTTTAGAATATTGTGTTGAGGCGGTTATCTGCTTGAAAGTTCTTCCCAGAAACTATCAAGGTCGTCGCTCAATCCCGCCATGAGTTCACCATCCAACACGATGGTGTCATCATCTACGAGATAGAGGTCGCAAATCGTTTCGTGGTCTTCATCGACAAGCACGAAAGAGTAGGGCTTTAGGATGCAGAGGTTTTCAAGTTCCTCCTTGTGCTCCTGTATTGCCTTGAGCAACTGCTGCTTCACGATGTCGTAGAAGTTTTCGCTGTGGTTGTTGATCCACTCTTCCACCACGCAACGCGTAATCTCCACGTCCTCATCGTTGAACACGAGCAACTCACCGCTTTCTGGATTGACCTGGATATGAATATCGGTCAAGGGTTGGTTTTCAAGTTCGATCTTGAATTTCTGCGCCACCTTTTTGAGGGCGCGTCCGATTTGCTGAAGCGTGTGTTCGCTGGTATTCATAGTAATGAGAATTTAATTTGTCGTGCAAAGTTACTACATATTTTTGAAACTTTAAGAGCTGAAGCAAATAAGTTGTGGTTTGAAGTAGGAGTTGCTTCTGAAAAATAGATGTTTGCACCCTGCTGGTTTTAAGTGTCGGGTAGGTAGAAGGGGGGAGCAAGAGGCGGAAAACATCCCCTATTTCGGCAATTTTTTATTACCAATTTACGGTATAATAACCCTATGTTTTCCCCCTAAAATAGTTTTTGAAAAAACTAAACCTATTGTAGTAAAAATTATTAGTAACATAAAAAAAAATATTAGTAACCTTTTTTAAAATATGTTACTAATAATTTTGATCTTCGTAACCTTATTGATTATCAGGTAGATAGAAGTGGCGTTTTTCGCCCTTGAAATTCGCCCTCGTCACGCCCTATTAAGGGGGATAATACCGCAACCGCATAGCCTGTGAGGGTGGGGGACTGGAGACGCATAAAAAAACTCCGTCCGGCGGGACGGAGTTTCTTATTTGAGTTTGCAGAGGATGTGAAAAAGTTACTTCTTCACTTCTACAACTTCAGCTTCCTGCACAGGTTCTTGCTTCTTCTTCGCAAGGTATTCGGGGAGGTTCAACCCAGCCATGTCAAAGAGTTCGTTGAGGGGAGGAACGCTCTGCATGAGTCCAGAAACGAAGTTTGCTGTAGAACCCTTGCCGCCGTTAGCACCCTGACCGCTGTCCCAAACAGTAACGTGGTCGATGTTGATACCCTTAACGGCTTCAACCTGAGTCTTAACGAGTTCGGGAAGTTTTTCAAGCAAGAGCAACATGTAAGCCTTGTTGGCGTCGCCACCTGCAGCCTGTACCATCTTGTCGTAACCGGCAGCCTGCTTGGTAAGGATTTCATAGAGACCCTTAGCTTCAGCTTCCATCTTCGCATAGATAGCGTCGGCCTCACCCTTTGCGTTCACGCGCTTCTGTTCAGCTTCAGCTTCAGCGGCGATAATAAGGCGCTGCTTTTCAATTTCTTGGGGAACGATTACGTTTGCAGTTTCCGTGCTGCGTTCACGCTGTGCACGTGCCAATTCGGCGTCGCGTTCAGCAGCGTATGCTTCTTCGAGTGCCTTAGCCTGTTGCACCTTTTCGGCAGCACTTGCCTTGCGCTGTGCTTCCGCTTCGCGCTCACGGCGGAATGCTTCAGAATTAGCGATTTCTACCTTTGCTTCATTTTCACCCTTAACGGCCTGAGCGTTGGCTTCTGCAGTACGAATACGAGTTTCTCTAACTGCTTCTGCCTTACCGATTTCACCGACCTTTTCCTGTTCTGCTACGCGTACCTTCGCTTCGTTAATAGCGCGCGCTGCGGCTTCACGACCGAGGGCTTCGATGTAACCAGATTCGTCCTTGATGTCGGTAACGTTTACGTTGATGAGGCGGAGACCAATCTTCTTCAATTCTACTTCCACGTTTGCAGAAATCTGTTCCAAGAACTTGTCGCGGTCGTTGTTCAATTCTTCAATACTCATGGTAGCGATAACCAAACGGAGCTGACCGAAGAGAATATCGCGCGCCAATTCCTGAATCTGAGTGGGAGAGAGGCCCAAAAGGCGTTCTGCCGCAGCAGTCATGTAGTCGGGGTCTGTAGAAATACCCACTGTGAAGCGACTGGGTACGTCCACGCGGATGTTCTGGCGGCTCAATGCGTTCGTAAGGTTCGCATCGATTGAAATGGGAATAAGGCTGAGGTAAGCATAGTCCTCAACAACGGGCCATACAAAGGCACCACCACCGTGGATACACTTTGCAGAAGTTTTACCCTTGCTTCCGTAGATGACAAGAATCTTGTCTGAGGGGCAACGGCGGTAGCGATTCAAAAGCGCTACGACGGTGAATACACCAATAACGACGAGAATAATAACAATTTCCATAAATTATAAGATATTAAAGTTGTTGAAAATCTTGGGGTTAATTTTAAGAGAGTCGTGCGGTTACAAGCAATGTGCCTTCGCCAGCATTACCAATAATATCCACAATTTTTCCTGAGGGAATCATTTCGTCGTCATTGGTTACGGCATTATATTCGCGTGCCACACCGTTGAGGCTCACGGTTACCTTACCCTTGCCGTTTCGCTTAGCAGGAATGCGGAGGTACACTTCTCCCTTCTTGCCCACAGCCGCTTCCATGCGTACAGCACCGTTGCTTTCAAATTTCATCATCTGCTTGAAGATGAGGATGAAGGTAACTACAAAGAAAGCGCCACAAGCAATAGCTGCGAGAATAAGGAGCGAGTCTTGAGGGATTACATCGCGGAAACTGATACCCGCCCAACCGAAACCTACGAAGAAGATAATGAGGTTTTTAATTGAGAAGAGGTCGCCTGCTGTAGCGCCATCTAATCCGTCTGCTGAGTCGAAATCTACATCCATTTCTACGTCGCCAATTCCGCAAAGCGAAAGGATGAACTGAACTACCATAATTGCCGTGCTAATAAGGGCACATCCCCAAAAGATTTGCATCAGCGTAGGAAGTTCTGTGTACAAATTCCAATAGTGTTCCATAATCATTAAGTTTTTTTGGTTCTAAGGTCTAAAGTTTAGTGTAAAATTGTGCTTTACCTTGTTACTGCAAATGTAGCAAATACTTTGCAATTTTTAGTATCAAACTATAAAAAAAACGTTGCGGATTATTATCTCCGTCCTCCCGCATAGATGGCGAAGATGGCAGGAATCTTTCCAAGGTCGGGCAGTCCCTTTTGCTTCCACTCCTTGAGCGTCATCGAGCGGATGTATTCCTGCTCCGTCGTAATGCCTGCCGCTACGCAGAGTCGCGTTTGGGGTGCGCAGGCTGAAAGGATGTCGGCAAAGAGTTTGGCATTGCGGTAGGGCGTCTCGATAAAGAGTTGTGTCTGGTTCTCATGCACGGAGCGCTGTTCCAACTGCTTGAGGCGCTTGCTGCGGTCGGATGCGTCGATGGGAAGATACCCGTGAAAGGCAAAACTTTGTCCGTTAAACCCGCTCGCCATTACAGCCAAGAGAATGGAAGATGGTCCTACGAGTGGTACTACCTGATGTCCCTCACGCTGTGCGATGGCAACAATATCTGCACCTGGGTCAGCCACGGCGGGACATCCTGCTTCGGATATTACACCTACCGACTCCCCTCGGCGGAGCGGTTCTAAATACTTGGAGAAGAGCGCCGCATCAGCGTGTTTCCCCATGGGGTAAAACTGAAGGCTGTCAATGTCAATCGACTTTTCCACCTGCTTCAAGAAACGACGTGCAGTGCGCAACTCCTCAACAATGAAGTGGCGCAAACCAAGAATAATTTCTTTATTATATGCAGGCAACACACGCTCATGCGGCGTGTCGCCAAGGGTTACGGGGATGAGGTATAAGGGCATTGTTGTGAGGAGTGAGGAGTTTGGAGTGAGTAGTGCCTTGCGGAGTGGGGGAGGAGACTGTTATGGCTTGTTAAGGCCTATTACTGCCTGTTCGGCCTGTTGCCTGAAACCGCCTATAAATCAGCCGGCTTACAATTCAGAAAACAATTTCTTCCCTCTCGCGTAAAACTGCCAAAGGATGCTACAATTCATGCGCTCGGGGAGTGAGGCATTGACAGTTTTCTGTAAGTTTTCCATGCGCTGGGGCACGAAGTCGGGGCGCATGCGCTTGTATTCCTTGCGCGCTTTAAGGACGGCGCGGAAGTTGGGGAAGTCAAAGGTTGCCAAGAACTTGAACGCCGCCACATAATCTAAGATTGCGCGCGTGCGCATCACCGAATGGAGCTCCGATTCAGGCAGGTTCTTGTAAAGCATCAAGAGGTTGTTGCGGAAATTGAGGAAGGTCTTGCGCGGATTTCCTTGGTCGAGCGTTCCGCCCCCGACGTGGTACGCCACACTCTGCGGCACGCACACAATGCGTCGGCCTCTGTTTCTCAGGCGCCAGCACAAGTCTATCTCTTCCATGTGGGCAAAGAAACGACCGTCCAATCCGCCCGAACTTATCCAGTCCTCGCGGCGCACCATCAGTGCGGCACCCGTTGCCCAAAGCACATCTTTGATGTCGTCATACTGCCCGCAGTCTTTTTCTACGACATGGAAAATTCTTCCGCGGCAGAAGGGGTACCCATAGCGGTCGAGGAATCCTCCCGAAGCACCCGCATATTCAAACATATCCTTCTCGCGCTGGCTGAGCAGTTTGGGCTGACACGCCGCAACGTCCTTATTCTCTTCCATATAAGAAAGTAGGGGGCGCAACCACCCTTCGCTCACTTCAACGTCTGAGTTGAGCAAGAGCAGGTAGGGATGACCGACCTGCGCCAAGGCACGATTATACCCTTCGGCAAAACCATAATTCTGGTCGAGCACGATAGTTTTTACCGTGGGGAACTCCGCCGCCAGCATTTCTAACGAACCGTCGGTAGAGGCATTGTCGGCAACGATAACGTCTGCCAACTCTTCGCTGAAGCGCACCACGGAGGGCAGAAACTGGCGCATCATCTCCCGCCCGTTCCAGTTGAGGATGACTACGGCAATCTGGTTTTCAGTCTTTATACTTGTGTTGCCCATAATGTCTCTTGGTCTTCTGTGAAATCGCCGAGGCGCACTACGGAGAGCGTATTGTCCACCGCCTCACATCCTTCTGCCTGCGTCACCTTTATATAATTGTCTGTAAATCCGCTCAGGGGTTCTCCCTCCTTGGCATGCTCCCAAAGCACGGGGCGCTCCGTTCCGATGTGAGCGGCATAATGTGCTTTGCGCTTCTCCTCCGAGAGTTCGATAAGGCGCTGACTGCGTGCGTGTTTCGTTTGTGCGTCCACCTTATAGGGAATTTCCAGGGCACGCGTCCCGGGGCGTTCGGAGTAGGAGAACACGTGGAGTTGCGAAATGTCCAATCCCTTAATAAAGTTATACGCCTCCTCAAACAGTTCGTCCGTCTCGCCACGCATTCCTACGATGACATCCACCCCGATAAAGGCATCGGGCATCACCTGCTTGATGTAGTTGATTCTTTCGGCAAAAAGGGCGGTGTCATAGCGGCGGCGCATCAACTTGAGCACCGCGTCGCTACCGCTTTGCAGGGGAATGTGGAAATGGGGCATAAACTTCTTCGATTGTGCGCAGAAGTCAATGATTTCCGTAGTGAGCAAGTTGGGCTCAATCGATGAAATGCGGTAGCGCTCAATACCTTCCACGGCATCCAATGCCTTTACGAGGTCAAAGAAGGTCTCACCCGTGGAACGGCCAAAGTCGCCGATGTTCACCCCCGTGATGACAATTTCCTTGCCTCCCTCCGCCGCCACTTCCTGTGCCTGACTAACGAGACTTTCAATCGTTCCGTTTCTGCTCTTCCCGCGTGCCATGGGAATGGTGCAGTAGGTGCAGTAATAGTTGCAACCATCCTGAACTTTCAGAAAATAGCGCGTGCGGTCGCCGTGCGAGCACGAGGGCACGAAGGTAGAAATCTCGCGTGTAGGTACGGCAATCGCTTCGTGGCACGCCTCGCCCTGCGCCAGCGCTTCCTTCTTCGCCCAACGCTCTTCGATAAGGCGAATCACCTCGCCCTTATGCTCCATGCCCACCACGAGGTCCACGCCCTCGAATCCTGCAATCGTATCGGGTTGCAACTGGGCGTAGCAGCCCATCACCACGACGAACGCACCGGGGTGCTTGCGCGTAAAGCGGTGAATTGTTTGGCGGCACTTGGAGTCGGCTGTGTCGGTCACGCTACACGTATTGATGATACACAAGTCCGCCACTTCGCCCTTACCCGCCACTGTCATGCCACGCAGGCACAGGGCGTCTTGAAGCGAAGCCATTTCGGCAAAATTGAGCTTGCAGCCCAACGTATGGAAGGCTGCCTTTTTATTTAATAAAGGAGAATACACAATATTATATATAGTGAGGAGTTTGTAGTGAGTAGTGAGTAATGTCGTGCGGGGTGGGGGGGGAGTGTTATGGCTCGTTAAGGCCAGTTCCAGTCTGTTCGACTTTTGCTTGTTAAGACCTCTCCCTGTCTGCCCTGCTTTTTAAATCCAGGCCCCGCCATCATTCTTGCTACAAAATTACGATAAAAGATAGACACACCTCTTTTTTTATAACAGAAAATTTGACCGCTGTTTCCGTAAAAGGTTGAGGATGTTTTATTTATTTGCAAAATCAGCATAACAAAACGGCGTCTTATATTGTTAAATTGTTAATTTTTATACAAAAAAGTTTATTTTTCTGGTGGATATTTTTTGCGTAACAGAAAAAGTCTGTAATTTTGCACCGTTTTAATAGGACAATTAATTGTATCACTTTTAAAAATTAACAAAGAAAATGAAGAAGTTGGTTTTCATGTTCGCTGCTTTCGCTGCAGTTTCTTTCGCTTCTTGCGGTGGTAACGCTACTCCCGCTGCTGAAGTTGCTGATTCTGCAACTGTTGACACTACAGTAGTTGATTCTGCTGCTTGTGATTCTGCAGTTTGTGATTCTGCTGCTACTGATTCAGTTGCTGCTTAATTATCAGCCAAGCGAAAGATCGTGTATAGCTGAGCGATAGCCGAGCATAGACACGATTTAGAGCCCGCAGGTATTCCTGTGGGTTTTTTTGTGCTTTGAAAAACGCATAATTATACGCACTCTAATCTCCCATATACACCTGAGAAAAACTATAATACTTTTCGTAAAAATTATTAGTAACATAATTTAAATTATTAGTAACCTTTTTTAAAATATGTTACTTATATTTTTCACTACTTTTAGGTTGCTGATTTACAGGTGGTTACGGGGTTGATTTTTCGCCCGTTTCTGACTGCATAGATTTCTGAAAAAATATACAAACCGCACAGCTGACGGCAGAATTTCTATAAATTGGTGTCCGATAAACTTTTGGGAGATGCAGGCCTGAAAGGTCTGTAAGCAAATAGCCCAGGGCAACGCTCTGGGTGGGTGAATGTTTTTTTCTCTCGCCCGGAAAGGGCAAAGGCATTGCTCTCAATGAGTTCTATTTGCTTTTGCCCTTTCAGGGGGCAAACCACATTTGGTTCGTTCCCTAAGGTGTTCCCCAGGACAAATGGCTTTATCCCCTTTCAGGGGAATATTTCAAACTATTAGTGTCCGGTAAACAGCTATAACTCTATGAATATAAATTCGTTTGAATAGTATAAACCCCACAGTTTGCATGATTCCCCTGAAAGGGGATAAAACCATTAGCCCAGGGCAACGCCCTGGGTGTTGTTGCAGTCGAGACTTGCGCCCTGAAAGGGCAAAA
>JAGBYW010000067.1 GCA_017628555.1 Bacteroidaceae bacterium
AAAATTATTAGTAATATATTTTAAATTATGTTACTAATAATTTTTTTTATGTTACTAATAATTTTCACTAAAATAGGTATAGTTTTATATTGCTGTCCGGTAAACGTTTTGGCGTCACAAAAATGGTGGTTACAAAGTCCAATATAACACTATGAAAATAGGGGACTACCTAAGTAGTCCCCTTATCGTAAAAATAATTTAACAAAGATAGTGGTGACCTGACCACTACTCTACCCTATGCATAAAACTTTACTTCGTGTCGCGAAGTCCTACAGTACGATTGAAGACGGGACATTCGGGAGTTGAGTCTTTATCTACATTATAATAACCGATACGCTGAAATTGCAAGTATGTAAACACCGGAAGGGTTGATGCCCACTCTTCAATAAAAGCATTCTTATTGATTTTCAATGAGTCGGGATTAAGGAATGGGCGCATTGCGTCAATACCGCGCACACCGTGGTCTTTTTCATATTGCTTGATGGCGTCACGGGGATTTTCACAAGTCCACAAACAACTATAATCGCGCACCTCACAGGGCACACAATGATTAGTACTCACCCAATGGAGGGTCTTACCCTTAATCTTACGGTCAGCTCCGGGCATACCGCTACGACTTTCTGGGTCATAAGTAGCATGAATGCAGATGATGTTGCCCGCAGCATCTTTTTCAATGCACTTCGTCGGGTCTTCATCACACTTAATGATGTAGCCATTTTTAAGGCGCACTTCCTTTCCTGGACCTAAGCGCATGAATTTCTTGCCTCCGTCTTCCATAAAATCATCACGCTCAATATAAAGTTCACGACTAAAGCGAATGATGTGCGTTCCTGAATCTTCATCCTCAGGGTTATTAATGGCAGTCATTTCCTCCACGAGGTCTTCGGGGTAATTATCAATTACAAGTTTCACTGGGTCAACAACGGCGCTAACTCGGAGTGCGCGCTGGTTGAGGTCTTCACGGCAGGCTGCCTCCATGAGTTTGATATCATTCAGAGCATCGAAAGTGGTGTAACCAATCTTATCAATAAAATTAAGGATAGCCTGGGGACTATAACCACGACGTCGGATACCACAAAGTGTGGGCATGCGAGGGTCATCCCACCCATTGACTACCCCCTCATTTGTCAAGATGAGAAGGTTGCGCTTTGACATGAGGGTGTAATTAAGGTTGAGTTTGTTAAACTCAAACTGACGCGGACGATTATCGTTAATATCTCCGTCGTCACCCTTCCACTCTTTTATCCATGTTACAAAAAGGTCGTATAGTTCGCGATGAGGCACAAATTCGAGTGTGCAGATTGAGTGTGTTACGCCCTCAAGATAGTCACTCTGACCATGCGTAAAGTCATACATGGGATAGGCATTCCACTTAGTGCCTGTGCGCCAGTGTGGCAAGTTGAGCACGCGATACATAATGGGATCTCGGAAATGCATATTAGGACTCGCCATGTCTATTTTAGCACGGAGAATCATCTTTCCAGGTTCCACACAACCGCTATTCATTTCACGGAAAAGTTTGAGACTTTCAGTTGCAGGGCGATCGCGGTAGGGACTATTTTTACCAGCTTGAGTAGGCGTACCTTTCTGTGCAGCTATCTCTTCTGAACTCTGCTCGTCTACATAAGCTTTTCCTGTTAAGATACACCACTCTGCAAAATCCCAAAGGTCTTGAAAATAGTCGCTTGCGTAACATACTTTTCCCCACTTATAACCCAACCATTGAATGTCTTCTTCAATGGCGCGCACATATTCAAGGTCTTCCTTTTGGGGGTTAGTGTCATCCATGCGAAGGTAACACAAACCGCCAAACTTTTCAGCAATGCCAAAGTCCATCACTATAGCCTTAGCGTGACCAATATGCAAATAACCATTAGGTTCAGGCGGGAAGCGCGTTTGAAGGCGCCCCCCATTCTTACCTTCGACTAAGTCTTGCTGTACGATTTTTTCTATAAAGTTTAAAGACTTTTTAGATTCTGTAGTATTTTCTTGTTGTGTCATTATTTGTTAAGTCTAAAGTTATTTTAATTTGCCATTTCAGAAATAAACTTGATGCGCACAAGGCGAATCTCTTCTTCTGAATATTCCGCACCGAGTTCATCAATAGCATCATCTATGTCATCTGTTTCAGACTCCTTGAAATATTCATAAATATCAAGAATATGCTCGTCGTCAAGAATTTCTTCAATAAAATAATCAATGTTAATTTTGGTACCTGAATAAACAATGGCCTCAATCTCATCAAGTAATTCCTCAAAATCAATGCCCTTGTTTTCCGCAAGATCGTCAAGCATCACTTTACGGTCAATTGCCTGGATAATACTTACCTTTAACTTTGACTTATTTGCAACAGTACGAATACGCAAATCTTCCGGACGCTCAATCTCATTATCTTCACAATGTTTCTTAATGAGTTTGCAAAATTCATCACCATAACGCTTAGCCTTACCTGCTCCAACACCAGGAATATTTTCCAACTCCTTAATTGTCTGTGGATAGATAGTAGCCATTGCTTCAAGTGAAGTATCCTGAAAAATTACATAAGGAGGCACGTCAAGTTCTTTCGCCATGCGCTTTCGTAAATCCTTAAGCATATCGTAGAGCACAGGATCTACTGCACATGCACCACCATTTTGAACGGGTTCTTCTTCTTCCCCCTCATCGAACTCGTTGTCTTCTACAATAGTGAAGGATTGAGGTGACTTAAGGAATGATTTACCAGATTTTGTTACCTTCAAGACACCCTTATTCTCAATATCCTTCTCAAAATAACCACTAATAATAGCTTGTTTAAATATGGGGGTAAGAGTTTTTTCTTCTATGTTTTCAAGTGTGGCAAACACCTCTAAGTC
Organism: Bacteroidaceae bacterium; assembly: GCA_017628555.1. GTDB lineage: Bacteria > Bacteroidota > Bacteroidia > Bacteroidales > Bacteroidaceae > Alloprevotella. The sequence continues at coordinate 2,853 of JAGBYW010000067.1, forward strand.
TTCGTGATGGTGAGCCAACACCTCGTCTGTTTCATTACCTTGTAATATATCAATAATATATTCTTCTGTAAAATTTTCTTTCGTAGCTATGACTGCCTCAATAGCTTTACATAAAAAGTCTTTAGCTTCCACTTTTTTCTTAGGATTTAAGCAATTGTCACAATTATGGCAATTATCAGGTTCATAATTTTCACCAAAATAATGCAATATTAATTTTCGTCGACAAAGTGAACTTTCTGCGTAACTTGCTGTTTCTTTCAGCAACTGACGCCCTATTTCCTGCTCTGCAACAGGTTTGTCAACCATAAATTTTTCTAATTTTTGAAGGTCTTTCTGAGAATAAAAAGCCAAGCAAATACCTTCACCTCCATCACGACCAGCACGACCCGTCTCTTGATAATATCCTTCAATACTTTTGGGGATGTCATAATGAATGACAAATCTAACATCAGGTTTATCTATCCCCATGCCAAAGGCGATTGTGGCAACAATCACATCGATATCCTCCATGAGGAAAGCATCTTGTGTTTGGTTTCGGGTTGAAGCATCCATACCTGCATGATAGGCCTGCGCCTTAATTTCATTCGTTCGGAGTACTTCTGCTAATTCCTCTACTTTTTTACGACTCAAACAATAAACGATACCACTACGTCCAGAATGTTGTTTGATAAACCGGATGATGTCTTTATCAATTTGGTTAGTCTTGGGACGAACTTCATAATACAAGTTTGCTCGGTTGAACGAACTGCTAAATTCTACGACATCAACCATCGCAAGACTCTTCTTTATATCACTCCTCACTTTTTCTGTTGCAGTAGCTGTAAGAGCAATAACAGGCGCATTGCCTATCTCATTTATAATAGGACGAATTTTTCGATATTCAGGACGAAAATCGTGTCCCCATTCAGAGATACAATGTGCTTCATCAATAGCATAAAATGAGATATTAATCCCCTTAAGGAATGCGACATTCTCCTCTTTTGTCAAAGTTTCTGGAGCCATATAGAGGAGTTTTGTTATGCCTCTCTGAATGTCACTCTTAACTTTATCAACAGCAGCCTTGTTTAATGATGAATTAATAAAATGTGCCACACCATCATCATCGGAATTATGCCTCAAGGCGTCCACTTGATTTTTCATTAAGGCAATGAGCGGTGATATTACTATCGCTGTACCTTCCATGAGCAATGCCGGTAATTGATAACACATGGACTTTCCACCACCTGTAGGCATAAGAACAAAAACATCACGTTTATCAAGAAGACTACGAATTATCTCCTCTTGATTGTGCTTAAAATTGTCAAAACCAAAGTAGCGTTTCAGTGGCGTATGTAAGTCAATGGGCTTCTTCATAGCTAATTGTATTGTGACTGGAGAATAATATCCGCTCATTTCCTATTATTTCAAAACAAAATTATAAACAAGATTTCATCCTCCAAACAATTTTGCTCTTTTTTTACATCACCGAATAAAATAATAATGAGTATGTGTACTTATGTGTAAATATTTGAAAAAAATATGTAATTTTGCTTATTATAAGAATCGGACGTTATTATCTGCATTTTTTATGACCATTGACATCTTAATTTGCTCTATTAACAAGGGAATTGTTAAAGTTCCCGACGTACTGCTACATCCGATACAAGGGGTGCGATACGTTATATCATATCAGTATACAGACGAAAGATATTTAGACCTTATTCCAGTTGAAATTTTAGGACGTGAAGATGTAAATTTTTATCAATATAAAGGTGAAGGACTCTCTGCTAATCGAAATTTAGCTATGGACAAAGCTAAATCGGATTTAGTAATTTTTGCCGAAGACGATGCACGATTTTCTGAATCTTCCATTAAATCAGTTTGTGATATTTTCGAAAAACGTCCCGATTTAGATGTAGCATTTTTCACCGCAAGCACCTATACGGGTAAACTCCTAAAAAAATATCCCAATCAAGATCGACCTGTAAAAGAACTCCCGACCGACTATTCAATTTCTGCTATTGAAATGGTCTGTCGTAGAAGTCGAGTGCAAAGCGTCGTTCGCTTTGACGAGCGCTTTGGACTTGGTACACGGTTTCTCACGTGTGGCGAGGATGATATTTGGTTGACTGATGCATTACGTCTCAATCTAACAATGCATTTTTACCCTCAAAAATTAGTAGAAACTTCAACTATGTTAAAAAAGTCTTTAGTTTATATTGATGCTGGGGTTCAACGAAGTCGTGGGGCTTTTGAATACTATATTCATGGAAACTATGCATGGGGCGTATGTTTTAATTTTGCTCTAAATTCTGCAACCAAAGGTTATTGCCATTTTATCCCTATGTTAAAGCATTTAGCAGAAGGCATCATATATATGAGACGAACAGAGAAGTGACGAATCATATTAAACTACAAGAAGTATAATCAACATCATATCATTTACTTATTAACTTTTTCCTTTGAAAATTCATTTAATCTCAAAAATACTCAAGATATTGGTAGGTACTATATTAAGTACCTATCTTGTGTTGTTATTAGTGTTTAATTTACAACCCATAAAGAGCATCTGGATTAATAAGATTGAAAAAGTAATAACACAGGTAATAAAATCAAAAGTAGAAATTGAAGATATCGAGATTGGTTTATTTAATCGAATTATTATAGATGGCATTGTGATTTATGACCAAAGGGGCGAACAGATGATTGATGTGGAAAAATTTTCTGTCAAAATTTTATTAAGAGAC
>JAGBYW010000068.1 GCA_017628555.1 Bacteroidaceae bacterium
ATCAACGCTTCACAATTCAGTCGGGGTGACTGGAATCGAACCAGCGACCTCACGCCCCCCAGACGCGCACTCTAACCGGACTGAGCTACACCCCGAATTGCGAGTGCAAAAGTACAACTTTTTTTTGACACTGCAAGTTTTTTATTAAAAAAATGAAGGGGAGCATAAGAAAAATGCCGAACTTCCGTTTTTAGAGTGAGGGCAAAGGGGAAGGATTCCTATAATTTTTCTAACTTTGCCCTACTATACACATTATATAATATAACAAATCTCACAATGGAAACTATTAAAAATGCTGACCTCACCCTTCGTGTGAGCGATCAGGGCGCTGAAATACAGAGTGTCGTACTGAATGCTACGGGTAAGGAGTACTGGTGGCAGGGCGATAGTAAGTGGTGGGGCGGACGCGCTCCGATTCTCTTCCCCATCTGTGGGGGTATGTGGGACGGCTGTTGCACATACAAGGACAAGGTGCTTAAAATAGAGAAGCACGGTTTTGTGCGCAAGGCGGAATGGACGCTTGCGGCGCAAACGGAGAACAGTGTGACTTACAGCTACGAACCCACTGCCGAACAACTCGCGGCATATCCCTTCCCCTGTCGTGTAGAAGTTTGTTACGCGCTTGAAGGCATGCAACTCCGCATGACCATGCGCGTGATTAACTTGGGCACGGAAGAAATGTACTTCCAAATGGGCGGACACCCCGCTTTCAACTTGCCCGACTTCTCTGACGATAAGGATGTAGTGGGTTATGTGCGCCTTGAAGGCACGCCCGAAAGCGTACTCCGCGCCAGCACACAAGGATGCACCGAGCACGAACGCTTTGCCTTCCCCCAGACGGAAGAAGGTCTTGTGCCCATCTGCGTAGACACCTTTAACAACGAAGCGCTTATCTTTGACAAGCACCAACTCACCGCAGCTACATTGCTCAATCTCGAAAAGCAACCCGTAGCCCGCGTAGCATGCTCCGCTCCCGTTTGGCTCTTCTGGCAACCCCAGGGAGTGCATACGCCTTTCCTCTGCATCGAACCTTGGTATGGTCTTTGCGACGAACAAGGTTTCAACGGCAGCATCCAAGAACGCCCCTACATGCAAGCGCTTGAGGCGGGCAAGACCTGGGAAAACGATTTGGTGATTACGTTCTACAAGTAACCATCGCTGTAATTCTTAACAGACCCCCTCCCCGCCTACGGCGGTACTCCCCCTAACTTAGAGGGAGAGTTTATATACACACCTCCCGCAAAAAGTGAAACTTCCACACCACCTACGAGCAACCATTTCGCTCCCCTCCTCAAAGAGTATTTGCAACCGCGCACTGATTATCGCCGCGCTCTCGGGAAAGCAAACGCAGTTGCAGAACTTGTCGGACTGCGACGACACCCGCGTGCTCGTACGTGCCTTGCAAAGTGAGGAGGAAGTGATTGACATCATGGCGGCAGGCACTGCCATGCGCTTCTCTACCGCCTATTTCTCCGCCACTCCCGGCACGCACATCGTGACCGGCACGGAGCGCATGCGCCAACGCCCCATCGGTGTGTTGGTAGAGGCGTTGCGACAATTGGGTGCCGACATTTCTTACGTAGATGCCGAAGGATTCCCCCCACTGCGCATTCAGGGCAAACCGCTTAAGGGCGGCTGCATTTCGCTCCCCGCCCATGTGAGTTCGCAATACATCTCAGCGCTCCTCATGATAGGTCCGACGCTTGCCGAAGGGTTGTGCCTGCACCTTGAGGGCACCATCATCTCGCGCCCTTACATAGACATGACGATAAGCCTGATGCGCCAGTTTGGAGCACAGGCAGAATGGACAGATAATGCCACTATCCGCGTCGCCCCCCAATCTTACCGCCCGCTACAAGTGTTTAGCGTAGAAAGCGATTGGAGCGCAGCGTCATATTGGTACGAACTCGTAGCGCTGAGTCCCGACCCCGAGGCACGCATCGTGTTGCCCTACCTTTTTCAGAACAGTTTGCAGGGCGACTCCCGCATACAGAAATTTTTCCGCCCCTTGGGCGTACGCACGGAGTTCACCCCCGAGGGCGTAGTGCTGACAAAAACGCAAACTGCTGCCCCCGCCGCGTTGCGCCTTGACCTTTCGGAACAACCCGACCTGGCGCAAACGCTTGTCGTGACCTGCGCGATGGTCCGCCAGCCCTTTCATTTCACGGGGCTGCAGACGTTGAAGATTAAAGAAACCGACCGCATCACGGCGCTCCGCACGGAGTTGAAGAAGATGGGCATCCTCGTGAGCGAGGCGCGCGACAGCGAACTCTTTTGCTCCGACTTCGGTGCAACGGCATTACCCCCCAACGCCTTCGTTAGTATTGACACTTACGACGACCACCGCATGGCGATGGCCTTTGCCCCTTGCGCCCTGCGCTATCCCGCCCTGCGCATCAATCATCCCGAAGTGGTGAGCAAGTCGTACCCCGCTTTTTGGCAACATCTGGAAAGTCTTTAATTTTAGACTACAGCGCACCGATAGCAGCATACAACTATCGCCTAAATTGCCCTTAAAGTCGTTAAAGACCTTAATGACCTTAGAGACTTTAAAGACCTTCGCCCCCTCATAACCTTATAACCTCCCACCCTCATAACTTAAAAAATGACATACCTCTATATTTTTCTTGGCGTAATCATCCTTGTGGCTGTAGCCGCGAGATTCTTGCGCACGGACGATACCGTTGCCACCCCCGAGGCCGAAACTGCTGCCTCCGAAACTATTGAGCAGGAGCAGGAAGCGCCCGAAGAATGTTGCGGCCAGCACGAGACGTGTGAGAAAGACAGCCTCTTGGCAGCCGTAAGCAAGGACGTAGAATATTATGAGGATGAAGAGCTCGACCGCTTCCGTACGCGCCGCTCGGATGAGTATACCGCAGAGGAGGTGGAGGAGTTTCAGGAAATCCTCTACACCATGCGTAACGATGAAGTGGCGGGGTGGGTGCGCTCCCTGCAACTCCGCCATATCGAGTTGCCCGACCCCATCAAAGACGAGGTTTTCTTGATCATCGGCGAGCGCAGAATGCACTCGTAAGTCACACCTCGGAAGGGCGAAATCCGACCTCGCAAAAACTATACCTATTGTAGTGAAAATTATTAGTAACCTTTTTTAAAATATGTTACTAATAATTTAAAATATATTACTAATAATTTTCATCATCAGAAACACCTGATTTACAGTGTGTTACAAAGGTGCTGTTTTAACCCCTATTTTTCGTGAAAAAACTCACTCCCATACTCCTCTTAGTGGGGCTGCTTGCCGTGATGTCGTGTTCTACAAAAAAGAATACGGCCATGACGCGTATGTGGCACTCTCTGACGGCGCGCTACAACACGTATTACAACGGCAAAGTGGCGTATGACGAGGGGATGTACGCCAAGGAGAAAGGGCATAAGGACAACTACACGGAGTTTCTGCCCGTCTTCCTCGTGGGCGCCGAGAGCAGCCGCACGGCAGGGAGTGGCAACTTTGAAACCACCATCACGAAGTGTCAGAAAGCCATTCAGCAACATTCTATAAGTCGTCGGCCCAAAGTTGAAGGCGGCAAGCGTGCGACGCCCAAGATGAAGGCGTATCTGGCGCAGAAGGAGTTTAACCCCTTCCTCAAACACGCGTGGATGCTCATGGGCGAGGCGCAATTTCAAAAGGGCGATTTCCTTGAGGCTGCGGCAACCTTCTCTTACATCACTCGACACTATGCCACGCAACCTCTAATCGTCAATGAGGCAAGAGCTTACCTTGTGCGTTGCTATACAGAAATGGAGTGGTATTATGATGCCGAAGACGTCGTTTCGCGCATGAAGCGCGACAGTATTACGCCCCGTGTGCGCAAGCTCGCCGATATGAGCGAGGCAAACTTGCTGCTGCGTCAGGAGCGCTACGACGAGGCGCTGCCTTACTTGCAGAAAGCGGTGAAGGCTGCACCCACGGCGCTGCAACAGGCACGCCTGCATTTCTTGATTGGGCAAATACTTCAGCATCAAGGGCATAAGCAAGAGGCTTTTAAGGCCTATCAGTCGTGTGTCAAGCAAAATCCGCCCTACGAACTGACCTTTAACGCCCGCATCCGACAGACGGAGGTGATGAGCGGGGGTAAGGAGACCAAGAAGATGGTGCGTCGCTTGCGCAGTATGGCTGCCGAGGATAAAAACAAAGACTACCTCGACCAAGTCTTTTACGCGATGGGCAACATCTACCTTGCGCAGCGCGATACGGCAAATGCCATTTCGGCATACGAACAGGGGCGCGAAAAATCTACGCGCAACGGTATTGAAAAGGGTATCTTGGTGCTACGCCTTGCCGAAATTTATTGGGAACAAGGGCGCTACGACCTGGCACAAGGGTGTTACGCCGACGCCATTGGTTCGCTCCACAAAGAGCATGCGAAGTATGAGGAAGTGAAGCGCCGCTCCACGGTGTTGGATGCCTTGGTGCCGTTCACCTCTGCCGTTCACTTGCAAGACAGTCTGCTTTACCTCTCCGTGGCTCCCGAGAAGGAGCGCAACGAAGCCATCGACCGCGTGATTGAAGCGTTGAAGCAAAAGGAAAAAGAGGAGCGCGAACTCGCCGCTGACTCTGCCGCTAACGCACGTCTGCAGGAAAGCGGACAAGCCCCCTCGCAACAAGCACGACCTGCCCAGCAAACGGGCGCCGATAAGTCGTGGTACTTCTATAATCAGACTGCCGTTACACAGGGTAAGCAGGTGTTTAAACGCTCATGGGGAAACAGAAAATTGGAAGACCACTGGCGCCGTAGCAACCGTACGGTAGTTGATTTTACGGCTGATGCCGATGCCGACGAGACTGCCCTCGCGGATTCCGTTTCGGCAGATGCGCTTGCCGCCGACTCGGTTGTTGCCGACAAAGAACTTGCCGAAGCTGAGGATCCCCACAATCGTGCCTATTACATGGCACAGATACCTTTCTCTGACGAGCAAAAGGCTGCGGCACACGCCATTATTCAAGAGTCGCTCTATGAGGCGGCGCTGATTGAGAAAGATCAGTTGGAAGACTTCCCACTTGCGGAGCGCACCTTCACCCGTCTCTATACGGATTATCCCAATTTTGAAAAAATGGAAGAGGTGTATTACCAACTCTTCCTGCTTTACTCGCGCTGGGGGCGGGCGGACAAGGCAGCGCAGTTCCGCGATTTACTTGCCGCTCACTATCCCGAGAGCGATATTACCAAGTTGATTACGGCGCCCGACTTTGAATACCTCGCCCGCTTCGGCAAGGAAATCGAAGATTCGCTTTACCGCGCCACCTATCAGGCCTACCGCGACCGACAAAACGAAGTCGTGTGGGCAAATGAGGCGTACGCCAAAGAGAAATTCCCCAAGGGTGCCAACCGTCCGAAGTTTATTTTCGTAGACATCTTAAGTCGCATAGCGACAGTGCCTGCCGACACGCTGATTCAGGAGTTGCGCAAACTCGCAGGCGATTACCCCGAAAGTGATGTGAGCCAGATGGCAGGGATGATGATTAAGGGGCTCGAGAGTGGGCGCACCATCGAAGGAGGTGCCTTGGACATCGGTTCACTTTGGTCGATGCGCACACAACGTACCGAGGAAGATGCTGCAAACATTACCGAGGGGCAACAACTCGTAACCGACCGCGAAGCCCCCTTCTGTTTCCTCATCGCCTATCCCACAGATTCGCTCGACGCTAACCGCCTCTTGTATAATATTGCGCACTTCAACTTCACGGTATTCTTGTCGCGCAATTTAAGTATCACCCAGCAGCGCGGAAAGGCATTGACGCAGTTTGTAATCGGCGGATTCTCCTCCTACGATGACGCCCACGCCTACGCACAGCGCATTACCCTTTCGCAAGAACTGGCGAAGCAGTTGCGCCATGCCCGCACGTTCCTCATTGCTGAGGCAAATTTGAATTTGCTCGGCACGATGTACAGTTACGATGACTACCAGCAGTTCTTTGATAAGAACTTCCAACCCCTGGAACTCAATCCCGAATTGCTGCCTGAGGAAGAACCCCTCCAGCGTTACGAGGACGAACTCACACCTGAGGAACTCCAGCGCATAGAGCAGCAGCGCGAAAAGGCAAAGACCGAGGAAGAGGTGTTTGAGGACGACGGCGGAGAATGGTATTAGGGAAGGTTAAAAGGATTTGAGGTTGTAAGGTAGCTTCGCCTTAAGGTTTGCTTCGTAGACCGGATGAATCTCACAACCTCATAACCTAAAACCTTGCAACCTCATAACCTGCGCCCCATACCCCCGTTATAACATCTTTTAGCATAAAATCTTTGTGCTATGTGAGTAATTATTCGTAATTTTGCACAGAATATGGAGCATACTGCTTACGTGTGCTTCGCTGGAATGCATAACAAATAAAACACTATACACCAATGAACAAGAAATTTTATTCTTTCGCAATGATGGCGCTCCTCGCTTTTGGTAGCGCTACTCCTCTTGTCGCTCAAGAGACTGAAGAACTTGTTACTGAAGAAACTGCTGCACAACCCGAGAAGTTCCAGGGTCTTCAGTTTGACGTTCCTCCACTTGATCCCAAGCATCAGGCTGTTTGTGATGAGTATATGAACACGATGTTCACTGAACCTGAAAAGGCGAACAAGTCACTCCAGCGTTTGCTCCGCTCTATCCAGCGCAAGCCCGAGCACCTCGTTGCGGTAGGTCACTACTTTGTTACGAACAGTACTTCAGACATCAGCTACTACGGTCCTGCAAAGATGTGTTCTGACAAGGTTTATGAAACTCCTGCCGCTACTGAGGAATACGTTTTGATGTTCTGTATGGAAACAGCGATGCTTGGTCGCGACTACGGTAACGCTGGTCGTTTCTGCGACGTACTTCTCAGTCAGAACGAAGGTAATGTGGCTGCCCTCAAGTTGAAGGCGCGCATCTACAAGAGTCAGAACCCCATCGTGGCTATTGAGGCGCTCGAGGCTCTTAAGAAGTATGACCCTGCTTACTATCAGGTGAACAAGGAACTCGGTGACATCCACTATGAATATGCTGAAAAGTCAGAAGGCAACCAGCTTCTCACTGACTTGAAGAATGCTAATCAGAACTACAAGGAATATTTTGCTGCGGTTCCCAAGACAAAGCAAGACATTGAATACCGCGCTGCATTGCGTTATAGCTATTCATTGTTCACTTCGCAGATGATGCTCCCCGAAGGTAATGAAGATAAGGCAAGTTACTTGAAGGAATGTCAGGACTTGACTAAGATGGCACTCGACCTCAAGATTGCTCCCGACGCTAACCGCGAAAAGCCCTTCAAGGCCTATAAGTTCTTCTGCGACGTTGATGCTGGTGACGTTGATGCTGCTATGCAGTCATCTTCTTACGTAGCTAACAACGAATATGCCGACAGCCTTTACACTTACTTGGACTACCTTTATGCTGCAAAGTATGAAGAAAGTCTTGACAACAAGGTTGGCGCTGTAGAATACTACAAGAAGGGTCTCGCTATCGACTCTACAAAGGCTCCCGGCTTTAAGGCTGTGGCTGACCTCTACCGCCAGCTCGGTCAGGCTGCTCTCGGTATTGAGTACTACGAAAAGTATTTGAGCCTTATCGGTAAGGAAAAGAGCCTTGGTGATGATCTTGGTCTCGCAAACCTTTACCTTGCTGCAAGTAACAAGTGTGACAGCACACAGATTGAACTTCGCGACCAGTATAAGAACGCTGCCGACAAGATTTACGAAGGTATCGCAAACGAAATGTCTGCTCCTGAAAACGAAGGTAAGTACGACGCTGCGCTCTTCTACCTCCCCTGGTACTACCGCGCACAGCTCTGGATTACAAATCCCGCTGAGGCTGAAGAAAAGCCCAAGATGTACTACGAAAAGGCGCTCGAACTCATTGGCGAAAACGAAAAGCTCGCTCGCCAGCGCGAAGTAAGTGCTCAGTATTTGATGCTCTACCACTTCAAGACCAACAATGACGAAGAATGTATGAAGTATCTTGAAAAGGTGCTCCTTGCAAACCCCAACAACCGTGTAGCAAATCAGATTTTGGAAGTGTTGATGTAATCCAATGCTCACACCATAAAATTACAATAACGAGTAGGCGCTCTCGATAGTGCCTACTCGTTTTTTATATCCCCTTTTTTGAAGGGCAAAATAGAGGGCGTAAAAACTATATCTATTTTCGTAAAAATTATTAGTAACCTAAAAAAAATTATTAGTAACATATTTTAAATTATGTTACTAATAATTTTTGGGGTATCTAACCCCTTGATAAACAGGAGCGTCCGCGCTGCCATTTTTAGGCGGTGCGGACGCTCAAAATTTCGCTATTTTATGCCTCTAAGGGGGTTAGAAACGCACGATTGTTGCGGCGCGGTCAGGACTTACGCTGACAATCTTGATAGGCGTAGCGAGTTCCTTTTCAAGATAAGCAATGTAGCTCTTAAATGCTTCGGGGAAGTCTTCTTCCTTACGGAGGTCAGAAAGGGGAGTCTTCCAACCGGGAACTTCTTCGTAAACAGCCGTCCAACCTTCGGTGTCGTAGGGCATTGTAGTAGTGCGCTCGCCATCCTTTTCGTAAGCCACACACACCTTAATAGTGTCGAAGCCATCGAGCACGTCGCCCTTCATCATTACGAGGTCGGTAACGCCGTTGATCATAATAGCGTACTTCAAAGCTACGAGGTCTACCCAACCGCAACGGCGGTTACGACCTGTTACAGCACCATACTCGTTGCCGATGTGGCGGATGAGGTCGCCCGTTTCATCGAAAAGTTCAACGGGGAAGGGACCAGAACCTACGCGTGTAGAGTAAGCCTTGAAGATACCGAAGATGCGGTCAATCTTGTTGGGCGCAACGCCGAGACCTGTGCAGACGCCACCGCTCGTTGTAGAACTTGAAGACACGAAGGGATAAGTGCCGTGGTCGATGTCGAGCAACGAACCCTGTGCGCCCTCAGCAAGAACGGACTTGCCCTCAGCGAGGTAGTTGTTGATGTCGATTTCCGTTTCGCGGAGGGGGAACTTACGCATATATTCTACGCCCTCCATCCACTTCTGCTCTTCTTCAGTAATGTCGTAGTCGGTGAAGTTGAGGTCGCGGAGGATCTGTTCGTGGCGCGCCTTGAGTGCCTGGTACTTTGCTTCGAAGTTGTCGAGAATATCTCCCACGCGAAGACCAACGCGTGCAGCCTTGTCTGAATAAGTAGGACCAATGCCCTTACCAGTTGTACCTACCTTAGCCTTACCCTTAGCAGCCTCGTAAGCGCGGTCGAGCACGCGGTGAGTGGGAAGGATGAGGTGTGCACGGCGACTGATGTGGAGGCGGTCAGTGAGCGTATAACCTGCAGCTTCAAGCTCACGCGCTTCAGCCATAAAGAGGTCGGGAGCAATCACACAACCGTTACCGATGATGTTAATCTTGCCTTCATCAAAAATACCCGAGGGTATAGAGCGAAGCACGAACTTCTTGCCTTCAAAAATGATAGTGTGACCTGCATTAGGACCACCGGCGAAGCGCGCAATAACGTCGTACTGCGGTGTGAAGTAGTCTACTACTTTACCCTTGCCTTCGTCGCCAAAAACAATGCCGAGGAGGGCATCAACTTTTCCTTTTGCCATAATATATATATTGTGATAATTTCTGGGAATGTCTTTTATAGAAACTATAGAGTTTTCAGATGCTATAGATGTGCTATATTTTTATTCTGCAATGCGCTGCACGAGCGTTCTAAAGATTTCAGCCATCAAGGGTTGTACGGCGTCGGCCGCCTTCTGTACTTCTTCGTGACTCACTTCTACAATCTTTCCTTCTACACCAAGGTCGGTGATGATAGAAATACCAAACGTGCGGATGCCGCAATGGCGCGCCACGATAACTTCAGGCACGGTAGACATACCTACGGCGTCGCCACCGATGATGCGATACATCTTGTATTCCGCGGGAGTCTCAAAGGTCGGTCCCTGAGTACCTACGTACACGCCCTCTACCGTCTTGATGCCCTTCTCACGCGCAATTTCGCGTGCCAGTTGGAGGTATTCGCGGTCGTAAGCTTCTGACATATCTGGGAAGCGAGGACCGGTGGGGAAGTTCTTTCCGCGAAGGGGATGTTCGGGGAAGAAATTGATGTGGTCGGTAATGAGCATGAGGTCGCCAATTTCAAAATCGGGATTCATACCGCCCGCTGCGTTTGACACAAAGAGGTTTTTAATGCCAAGGGCATGCATGACGCGCACGGGGAAGGTTACTTGCTTCATGTCGTAACCTTCGTAGAAGTGGAAGCGACCTTGCATCGCCAAAACCTCCTTGCCACCGAGCAAACCGAAGATGAGTTTTCCGCTGTGCCCTTCTACGGTTGAGAGGGGGAAGTGGGGGATGGCGCTATAGGGGAACTCGTCGATAATTTCTATTTCTGCAGCCAAACGTCCCAAGCCTGTGCCGAGCACTACGGCAGTTGTGGGGCGTGAAGTGGTATGCGCCTGCAACCACTGCGCAGTTTCGTTAATTTGCGTCAACATAATCGTAAATTTTAGTATTGAATTTTTCGGCGTCACCGAAAAGGAATTTGACTTCAATGGGTTGTACGAGCAAGTTTGCCTTAACCGCTTCGCTGAGTGTGGGAAGTAGGCGTAGGCGCACGGCATCTTTTTCCGTAGTAATCACTTTCGAACCTTCGGGCAACTCAGCAAATGCTGCGTTAATCTTATCGGCATCCGCGGAAGTAAAGGCGTGATGGTCGGGAAAGGCGAGCGGGCGAATTTCCACCCCATGCGCTTCCAAATAAGCGTAAAGTGGGAGCGGTTTGGCTATACCTGTGAGCACGAGTGCATCTTGTGGGAGTTCGGCTGCCTCGTTTGTTGCCGCCTCATAGGGACTTCCGTAATCGAAACAGGTAAAAAATACCTGTTGGGTGGGAAGTGGCATTAACTTGGTGCGAATCTCTTCTGCTTGGGTCGCAGAGAGGTGCTTCGGGCACTTGGTTACGATAATCACATCAGCACGTTGCGCCCCCTCTGCGCTTTCGCGGAGCCTGCCCCAGGGCAGTACGCGGTCGGCATAGTAAGGTCGGGCGTAGTCGGTAAGGAGAATGCTGAAACCAGGTTTGATATAGCGGTGCTGAAAGGCATCGTCGAGTACCACAACCCAGTTGTCGGTCGTCTTACCTTCCTCTTGGCGCTGAGTTATCAACTGTTGCATCCCCACCACGCGCTTTTCGCACACGGCAACGGTGCAATCGGGGAACTTCTGCTTAATCTGGCGCGGTTCATCGCCGATTTCGCTTGCAGTAGATGAGTCTGTAGCAAGGCGGAATCCCTTTGTGGCGCGACCATATCCTCGGCTCAACACGGCAACGTCCTTGCCCGTTTGCTGGAGCAACTTTACGAGGTATTCGGTGTGGGGAGTTTTTCCCGTACCTCCCATTGAGAGGTTGCCCACAGAGATAAGCGGCACGTCAAATGCCTGTTGTTTCAATCCCCAACCCATGTCGAACAAGAAGTTGCGGATTGACATAATCAGGTTGTACATTCAAAATGCGGAATTTACCTTGAACGATTAACGCACGTTGGGATCGTAGGGCATACGTGCCTGGAGGTAGTTGCCACCCTCGATTTGCTTCAACACGTTCAAGCTTCTGTAATGTTCGCCTAAGAGCACGCGCAATTCGCGTTCCAAATAATTTTCCTTGGTAGCATCCAAGAACTGTGTCATAAAGTCATCCTCCGCAGGATAATTACCTACGGCATAATCAGGAGTCTCTGCCAATTCCGCAGCATACGCAACGGCGTCTTCAAGAGTGCCCAACTGGTCAACAAGTCCGATTCCGAGTGCCTGCTGTCCGGTCCACACACGCCCCTGTGCGATTTCGTTCACCGCTTCCTTGGTCATGCCGCGACCATTTGCCACGCGTGTCAAGAAAAGGTCGTAACCGCGCTCGATATATGCCTGCATCGCAGCAGTTTCCTTGGCATTGAAACCACGATCTATAGCTCCGAAGTCTGCAGCCTCGTTAGTCTTCACCACGTCAAAGTGAAGGCCGAGTTTTTCAGTAAGCAAGCCCGATACGTTAGGCACCATGCCGAAAATACCTATTGAACCCGTAAGCGTAGTAGGTTCGGCGAAGATGCGATTGGCGTTACATGACATATAATAACCGCCCGACGCAGCATAGTCACCCATAGAAACCACCACGGGCTTCTTAGCCTTCAACAACTCAATGGCATTCCACATCTGCTCACTCGCAAAGGCGCTACCACCAGGCGAATTGATGCGAAGCACTACGGCTTTCACCTTATCATCGTTCATCAATTTGTCAAGGTCTTCCACAATCTTGTTGCCCACAATCTCTGCGCCGTCAGCAGAAAGGCCCGCCGTCTTTTCATCTACGATTTCGCCGTAAGCGTAATACACAGCAATTTCATTAGCATTCGTCTTGGGCACAACTACACTTGCCAATTCCTTGGGAGTAACCAAATTAACTTTCACACCGCCCACATGATTGCGAAGCACGTCGCGCACGCCGTTGTCGTAAACAAGTGTATCTACAAAACCATAATCAACAATGGCCTCTGCCTTATTGAAGAACATGTAGTTGTTAGCAAAAGCATTGAGCGAGTCTACAGAAATCTTGCGCGACTCAGACACACCGGTTAAGAAATTACCCCAAATGTCGTTTATAAATGACTGCACCTGAGCGCGGTTAGCATCGCTCATTTCTGTGCAAATAAAAGGCTCAACCGCACTCTTGTAAGTGCCCACGCGGAATACCTGAATGTCAACGCCGAGTTTTTCGAGCAATTCCTTGTAGAAGATGGGCTGAGAAGCAAGTCCTCTCCATTCCAACATGCCCGAGGGATTCATCATAATCTTATCGGCAACAGACGCTAAGTAGTAACCTCCTTGAGAATAGATGTCGGAATATGCAAGGATGAACTTTCCGCTTTCCTTAAAGTCTACTAACGCCGTGCGGATTTCCTGAATCGTAGCAGCTTGCGTGTTCAACACGCCGCCCTTGAGGTAAATACCCTCAATCTTTGAGTTTGTCTTGGCCTCACGAATGGCTGTAAGAATGTCGTCCAAGCCTTGCGCTTCTGCGTAGTTGCCTCCCATGAGTTTGTCAAAGGGATTATTCTGCGCACGCTCTTCAACCGTGGCGTCAAGATCAATGCTGAGCACGCTGTGGTCGGTGATTACTGCAGGAACTTCGCCTGCTGAAACTACAGCACCGATTACGCCGAAGAACATGATTACTGAGAAGATGGAGGTAACCACACCGCCAATCACTACAGCCAAAAGAGCTTGGAAGAAACCGTAGAACCATGACTTGCGCTCTACTACGTATTTTACCTTCATGGGTTGTGTTTGTTCAGACATATATTTTTCAGTTTTTTTACCGCAATCAGAGGGGTGAAATTTCTGATTTTTGGTGCATTTGTATTCTCTTTATTATCAGCGGGTTAGAGGTGGTGAAAATTATTAGTAAGAAAATTTAAAATATGTTACTAATAATTTTTTTTAGGTTACTAATAATTTTCACTACAATAGGTATAGTTTTTTGGAAGTCCTATTTGCCCAATTTTTTCAGTCCTTTCAGTGTATGCCTTCGAGGGTCACTTCCACGGGGCAGTGGTCCGAACCGAAGACGTCGGCATGAATCTTTGCCCCCGTGAGTTTTTCGCGCAAGCGTTCCGAGGTGAGGAAGTAGTCGATGCGCCACCCTACGTTTTTCTCGCGAGCATGAAAGCGGTAGCTCCACCATGAGTATGCGCCTTCAAGGTCGGGGTAGAAATGACGGAAGGTGTCGACGAATCCCGCTGAGAGCAGTGTGTCAAACTGCCCGCGCTCCTCGTCCGTAAATCCAGGGTTCTTCTTATTGCCCTTGGGATTCTTGAGGTCAATCTCCTTGTGCGCCACATTCATATCGCCACAAACGATGACAGGTTTCTTTGCGTCCAACACTTGAAGGTAGGCGCGGAAATCATCTTCCCACTGCATGCGGTAATCCAAGCGCTTGAGCCCGTCCTGAGCGTTGGGCGTGTAAACCGTCACCATGTAGAAGTCGGCATACTCCAGGGTAATCACGCGCCCTTCCGTGTCGTGCTCCGCAATGCCGATGCCGTAGTTCACGCTCAGAGGTTGCTGGCGACAGAAAATAGCCGTGCCCGAGTAACCCTTCTTCTCGGCATAGTTCCAATACGAGGTGTAGCCCTCAAACTGGAGGTCAAGTTGCCCCGCCTGCATCTTGGTCTCTTGCAGGCAGAAAATGTCGGCATCAAGTTGCTGAAAAATATCGCGGAAACCCTTGTCGCAACACGCACGAATGCCGTTGACGTTCCAAGAAATGAATTTCATAGGCGCACATTTACGAGTTTACTTGCAAAAGTACTTAAAAAGTTTCACGTCTCTATGCTTTCACCACAGAAATTCCGTAACTTTGCTCCAAATAAAAGACTAATTTACATGAAATACGTTCTGAACCTTATACTTTTCTGCTTCTCGCTCCCCTTCATGGCGCAGCCGGTGGCGCATTTTAAATACATGGAGCGCAACATGGGCGACATTGCCTGGCTGATGCCTGCAAGCGCGCATTTTGAGGTGCAGAATACGGGCAACTCCCCACTTCAGATTCTCGATGTGCGTACCGATTGCGGTTGTGCCCTTGCCGAATGGGCGAGTGAGACGGTTGCGCCCGGCAAGACGGCAACGATTACCATCGCCTATAACGCTGCGTTGCTCGGCACCTTTCATAAGACCATCGCGGTTACTACCAATACCGACGAACATATTACCTACCTCACGCTCAAGGGACGTGTGGTAAAGGAGGTGGCTTACAGCACCAACGACTTCGCGGTTCACATCGGCGATTTCCACTTAGATACCAACGAAATTACTTTTGACAACGTCAAGATGGGCACTACGCCCAAGCAAACGGTAAAGGTGCTCAACGCCAGTCCGTATGCGTTGCATCCCGAACTCATGCACATGCCCGATTTCCTCACGGCTGTTTCTGCGCCCGACGTGATTCCGCCCGGGAAAGTAGGAGAGATTACTTTTGTGCTCAACAGCAAACTCATAAAGGACTTCGGCTTGACGCAAACCACCATCTATTTGAGTCGATTCGTAGGGGATAAAATTTCAGAAGAGAATGCGCTCCGCGTAAGTGCCGTTCTCCTCCCCACACTCCCCTCAACAAAGGGCAAGTTTGCCTATGCGCCGCGCCTCGAACTCTCTGACACGACATTGGTATTCCCCCAGTTTGGCACGAAGAAGAAGTTGACGAAAACCGTAATGCTTAAAAACTCCGGCAATGCCCCGCTCAATGTGATGCGCTTACAGGTATATAACCCCGGATTAGGCGTGCAACTCAATCAAAGTGTGTTGCAACCCGGTGAGCAAGCAAAACTTAAAATTACCCTGCACAACACGGCGGACAAACCCTCAAAGCGTAGCGTCTTGCTGATTACAAATGACCCGAAGATGCCGAAGGTTGTGCTCCACATTGAGCAGGAGTAATCCGATGTGATTAGCTCCCTCTTGCACGTCACTGTTTAGTGTGAAACGTCCTGTATTTCAATACTTTTAAATAATTATAACACCCCCTATATTACAATGATAAACATCATTTGCGCCTTGGCTGAAAACAATGCTATTGGCTTTGAAAACCGCTTGCTTTACCGCCTCTCCAATGACTTGCGCCGCTTCAAGGAACTCACTTCTGGCCACACCGTCGTCATGGGGCGTAAAACGTTTGACTCACTCCCCAAGGGCGCTTTGCCCAACCGCCGAAATATTGTGCTCACCCGCCAGCAGGGATTAGAGATTCCCGGTGTAGAAATCTACCACAGTTTGCTCGACGCCCTTGCTGCCTGCCCCGCAGATACTGAAGTGTTTATCATGGGTGGCGAAATGGTGTATGCAGAAGCGCTTCCCACCACCGACCGCCTCTATCTCACACACGTTCACAACACTCCCGCTCAGGCAGATGCCTTCTTTCCGGAAATTGCTGCCGACCAGTGGCAAGCGATTGAGCAACAAGAGTTTGAGGCTGACGAAAAAAACGAATGCCCTTACACTTTTGCCACTTACATCCGCAAGTAGCAGGGAGTAAGTCTGAGGAATACAAAAACAAAATCAGCGAGAATTCACACGTGTGAGTTCTCGCTGATTTTTTTGTTGGGGTACCCGGACTCGAACCAGGAAAGACAGGACCAGAATCTGTAGTGTTGCCA